>NZ_JADKSB010000015.1:0-80342 GCF_015350935.1 Curtobacterium sp. VKM Ac-2887
GAAGCTAAGCCTCTCAGCGCCGATGGTACTGCAAGGGGGACCTTGTGGGAGAGTAGGACGCCGCCGGACTTAACGTAGGCAACACCAGGGAACCCCTGACCAGCACTGGTCAGGGGTTTTCTGCGTTTCCGGGCTGAGCCGTAGGATCAGCCGACGACGGAGGAACGATGACCGAAGCCTGGCCGGCACTGCCCGAGGGTTCCCGCTTGGCGCTGCGGGAGATCCTCATCCACGGCACGCTCTCGCGGGCGGAGATCGCTCGGTCGCTCGGGCTGTCGCGCGCGAGCTTGACCCGGGCGATGCGGATCCTCGTGGCACACCGGCTCGTGGTCGAGGTCGGCACCGACGTGCGTGGGGCCACCGGTCGGCCGTCGGAGCTGCTGCAGTCGAGTTCCGGGCAGTGGGAGTTCCTCGGCGTCAAGCTGACCCGCGAACGCCTGTACGCCGCGGTGACCGACCTGGGCGGACGTGTCCTCGCGCTGCACGAGGAGACCGTCCCTTCGACCGTGCCGGAGGACCTGGCTGACCAGATCAGCACCGTGCACGAGCGCCTCCGTGCCGTGCACCCCGCCATCTGCGCCGTCGGGGTCTCCCTGCCCGGTGACGTCCTCACCCGGGGCGGAGAGGCCGTCGTGGCGTCGTCGCCGTTCCTCGGGTGGACCGACGTCCCGTTCGCACGGATGGTCCGGGAGCGAACGGGGCTCGCAGCCTTCACGGCGAACGACGTCCACGCCCTGACCGTCAAGGAGCACTGGTTCGGTGCCGGCGCCGGCCGCGGGTCCATGGCCCTGGTGACCGTGGGCGAGGGGCTCGGTCTCGGGCTCATCGTGAACGGGCAGGTCTCCACCGGCGAGCACGGACGACTCGGTCGGATCGGGCACCTGCCGGTCCTCGGTGGTGGGCCCGACTGCGGCATCGGGCACGCGGGGTGTGCTTCGAGCTACCTGCCGAGTCCGGTGATCGTGCGGAACGCCGGGCGCGAGGGATCGTCGTACGAGCAGGTCGTGGAGCTCGCGCGGAACGGTGACGAGCAGGCCATGGCGGCGTTCGAGGACGCCGGACGAGCACTCGGTGTCGTCCTGGCCACTGCGGTGCACATCGCCGACCCTGCCGCGATCGTCCTGACCGGCGACGGGCTGCCGGTGTACGACCTGGCGCGGACCACGGTGGACGAGTCGCTCCGTGCTGCCCTGGCGCCGTACCGGCAGCCGGTGACCGTCGAGGTGCAGCCGTTCGAGTTCTCGGAGTGGGCGCGAGCGGGGGCGGTCCTCGCGATCCGGCAGCTGCTGGAGACCTGATGCGGCACCACTGACGGTGCGTTAGTTACACACGTTGACAAACACCGCCGGAGACGGGAGGCTGGTGCGGTCCACCCATCGAAGGAGATGCCGTGACCGCTGCCCCCACCGTCCCGTGGCCGACCGACGGCCTGTCGTTCGGCGGCGACTACAGCCCTGAACAGTGGCCGCGCGAGGTCTGGCTCGAGGACGTCCGCCTGATGCGCGAGGCCGGGGTGAACCTGGTCACGATCGGGGTCTTCTCGTGGGCGCTGCTCGAGCGGTCGTCGGGGGAGTACACCTTCGACTGGCTCGACGACGTCATCGCCCTGCTGCACGACAACGGCATCGCCGTGGACCTCGCGACGCCGACCGCCGCCCCGCCGAACTGGCTGCTGACCGCCCACCCCGAGGTGCTGCCGGTGGACGCCACGGAGCGACGGGAGCGCCCGGGCGGACGCCTCGGGTGGTGTGCGGCGTCGACGGTCTTCCGCGAGCACGCCCTGCGGATCGTCGGTGCCCTGGCCGAACGGTACGGTCACCACCCCGCGGTGCGGCTGTGGCACGTGAGCAACGAGCTCGGTGGCGGGAACGGCCGCTGCTACTGCGAGGAGTCGGCAGCGGACTTCCGACGCTGGCTCGCCGACCGGTACGGGGACGTCGACACCGCGAACGCCGCGTGGGGAACGGCCTTCTGGGGGCACACCTACACGTCCTTCGACGAGGTCTCACCCCCGCGTGGCGTCGGCGGCGCACCGAACCCCGGCCTCTTCCTGGACTTCGAGCGGTACTCGTCCGACGCCCTGCTCCGGCACTTCGACGCCGAGAAGGCCGTCATCGAGCAGCACTCGGACGTCCCCGTCACGACGAACTTCATGGTCGGTGCGGGATCGCAGGTCGTCGACTACGCCGCGTGGGCGAAGCACGTCGCGATCCCGGCGAACGACCACTACACGCTCGTCGACGACCCGCACCGCGAGCAGGACCTCGCCCTCGCCGCTGACCGGATGCGCGGCATCACCGCCGGCCGCACCCCGTGGTTGCTCATGGAGCACTCGACGGGCGGCCCGAGCTGGCAGCAGCGCAACCGGGCGAAGGAACCGGGCGAGATCCTGCGCAACTCGCTCGTGCACGTCGCCCGCGGGTCCGACGGCGCACTGTTCTTCCAGTGGCGGGCCTCCACCGCGGGGGCCGAGCAGTTCCACTCCGCGATGGTCCCGCACGCCGGCACCCGCACCCGGATCTGGCGCGAGGTCGTCGCGCTCGGCCGGGCACTCCGTGACCTCGCCCCCGTGCAGGGCAGTCGCGTCGAACCGGCCCGGGTCGCGATCGTCGTCGACGAGCCGTCCGGCTGGGCACTGCAGTCCGGACTGAAGCCGCACCGAGCGCTGCGGTACTCGCGGGAACTCCGAGCCTGGTACGCCGCGTTCCACGACCGACAGGTGCTCACCGACGTCGTGCCCTCGGATGCCGACCTCGACGGCTACGACGTGGTCGTCGTCCCCACGATGCTCATCGTCGACGACGCCACCGCCGCACGGATCGCCGCGGTGGTCGACCGCGGCGCGACCCTCATCGTCACCTACCTGTCCGGCGTCGCCGACGAGACCGCCCGCATCCGCGCCGGCGGCTACCCGGGCGCGTTCCGGCAGGTGCTCGGCGCCTGGAGCGAGGAGTTCACCCCGCTGCAGCGCGACGAGACCCGCACGCTCGACGACGGCGGCACCGTGACCGACTGGGCCGAGGCCGTCGTGGTCGACGACGCCGACGTCGTGCTCCGCTACACGGACGGGCCGCTCGCGGACCGCGCAGCGGTCACCCGCCGCGCCGTCGGCGGCGGCGCCTGGTACGTGTCCGCGATGCTGCCTGCCCAGAGCACCCAGCGGCTCGTGGACCGGGTCGTCGAGGAGCGCGCGCTCCCGCGGACGGTCACCGCGCCTCCCGGCCTGGAGGCGGTGCGCCGCGTCCACGACGACGGATCCGTGTTCCTGTTCCTCGTCAACCACCGCGCGGACGACGTGACGGTCGTCGCGTCCGGTACGGACCTGCTCGACGGCTCCGGCCACGGGCCGGAGACCGTCGTGCCCGCCGGTCGCGTCCGCGTCCTGCGCGAGGAGCGTGCGTCGTGACCGTCGTGGACCGCGATCCGGCGCCGGCGCGCGCACTCGACGGACGGCAGGTGCAGGTCCTGCGCGGCGGCGGGGTGTCGCTCGTGCTGGCGACCGCCGACGACGGGCTGCCCGAGGTGCTGCACTGGGGCCGCGACGTCGGACCCGTCACGGACGGCGACGGCGCCGAACTGCTGCTCGCGCTCGGACGGCCGCTCGGACCGAGCGCCCTCGATGCAGCCTGGCCACTGACCGTGCTGCCGACCGAACGCGACGGGTGGGAGGGACGACCCGCGATCGCCGGGCACGTCGACGGGCTGCCGCTCGTGCCGCGGTGGCGCGACGTCGAGGTGACCGCGGAGCCGGGCGCGCTGGTCGTGACCGCGGTGTCCGACGAACTGCTGCTGCGGAGCGCCTTCCGGCTCGACGCCGCGGGGGTGCTGCGCGTCGGGCACACCGTGACGAACGGGGCCGCCGTTCCCGTGCACCTGCAAGCGCTCGAGGCGACGCTGCCCGTCGACGAACGGGTCGGCGAGGTGCTCGACCTGGCCGGACGCTGGACCCGGGAGCGCACCCCGCAGCGCCGGACCCTGACCGCCGGCAGCCACGCACGGGAGAGCCGCCGCGGTCGCACCGGCCACGACGCCCCGACGCTGCTCGTGCTCGGGACGCCGGGGTTCTCGGACGCTTCCGGTGAGGTCTGGGGTGTGCACCTGGCCTGGAGCGCCGACTCGGTGCACCGCCACGACCTGCTCGCCGAGGCGCGACCGCTGCTCGGTGCCGGGGAACTCCTGCGCGCCGGCGAGGTGGTCCTCGGGCAGGGGGAGTCCTTCGCCGCGCCCGACGCCGTCTTCGTGTGGAGCGACGCCGGGCTCGACGGCCTGTCCGACCGGCTGCACGACTCACTCCGCAGCCGCCCCGGTCACCCGAAGCGCCCCCGGCCGGTGGTGCTCAACACGTGGGAGGCCGTCTACTACCGGCAGGGCCTCGCGCCCCTGGTCGCCCTGGCCGAGACCGCTGCGGACATCGGCGTCGAGCGGTTCGTGCTCGACGACGGCTGGTTCCTCGGGCGGCGCTCGGACTCGACGTCGCTGGGGGACTGGCGCGTCGACCCGACGGTGTGGCCGGACGGCCTCGGGCCGCTCGTCGACCGGGTCCGCGGACTCGGCATGGAGTTCGGGCTGTGGTTCGAGCCCGAGATGGTGAGCCCGGTCTCCGAGCTCGCGGCGGCGCACCCCGAGTGGCTGCTGCAGCGCCCCGAGGACGACGTCCGCACCTGGCGGAACCAGTACGTGCTCGACATGGCGAACCCGCTCGCGCGGGCGTACGTGCTCGAGGCGATGTCCGCAGTCATCGGGGCGCACCACGTCGACTTCGTGAAGTGGGATCAGAACCGTGACATCGTGCACGCGGTCCACGCCGGACGCGCCGGCATCGACGCGCACACCCGAGGGGTCTGGACGCTGATGGACGCCCTGCGCGCCCGGCACCCGTGGCTCGAGATCGAGGCGTGCGCGAGCGGCGGCGCCCGGGTGGACCTCGGCGTGCTGGAGCGCACCGACCGGGTGTGGCCGTCGGACTCGAACGACGCGTTCGAACGCCTGCCGATCCAACGCTGGACCGAGGCACTGCTGCCGCTCGAACTGATCGGCTCGCACGTCGGCCCCGAGGTCTCGCACACCACCGGCCGGCACCTCGACCTGGACTTCCGGATGGCGGTGTCGCTGTTCGGGTCCGCCGGCATCGAGACCGACGTCACCCGACTGTCCCCGACGGAGCTCGACCGGCTGCGGGCGTGGACGGCGTTGTACAAGCGGGAGCGTGGGCTGCTGCACACCGGCCGGCTGCGGCACCTGGAGCTCGGCGACCCCGGGCTCGTGGCGACCTCGGTCGTGGCCGTCGACCGGTCGCGGGCACTGGTGCGGGTCGCACGGACCGAGACCGGGCCGCAGTCGCTGCCGGTGCCCTTGCGGATGCGGGGGCTCGACCGGGCGCGGCGCTACCGGCTCGCCCCGGTCACGGGGCTGCGGGTGCCGCACGGACTCGACATGGTGCCGCCGGCGTGGCTCGTGCGCGGGCACCTGGAGCTGTCGGGTGCGGTGCTCGAGGACGTCGGGGCGCGGCTGCCGCTGCTGGCCCCCGCGACCGCCATCGTGTTCGAGCTGCACGCCCTCGACTGACGCGACCCTGCCTGCCGCCGTCGGCCTGCCTGCCGCCGTCGGCCTGCCTGCCGCCGTCGGCCTGCCTGCCGCCGACGGCCGGCTGCCGTCGGCCGTCGGCCGTCGGCCGTGGTCGGGCAGGCGCGGCCGGCGAGCGGGCGGAACATCCCGGTTCGTGGCGTGCGCACGCGGGTGTTTCGCCCGCTCGGCGGGACGGCGCGGCCGTACTGGTGTGCTGACGGTTCTGGTTCGCGATCTCGCAGGATCGTGAACCAGAACCGTCACGCCGCTGGCAGAACCCGTCCCCGCCCGAGCGCGGCCCGTGTCAGGGGAGGAGCGAGCCCGCGTGGCGGAGGACGAGCGGGCCGACGAGCGCCTCGGGGTCGATACCCGGCACACCCGTCACCGTGAAGGTCACCGACTCGCCGGCCAGCAGGGACACGAGGCCGTCGTCGACCCGAGCGGCCGGGTCCACGCGGTCCGGGAACAGCGAGACGTCCCGCGTGTAGGACGTCGCCGTCACCATCACGACCGCCCCGTCGTCCGTCGCCGTGACCGACGCGGACAGCGGCGAGCGGGCGAGCACCTGGTCGACGGCCTCGGCGAAGTCGAACACCGTGCGGGTTCCGGCTCCGGTGACGACGAGCACCTCGGACCCGGCGTCCCCGGGCACGGCGAGCGAGGCCGGCAGCGAGACCCGGTCGGCGTCGGCGGGTGCGGCGGCCAGCGAGAACGACGACGAGTCGAGCACCGTGCCGTCGAAGGCGACGCGGGCGACCGTGACCTCGTCGGCGACCGGCGCCCCGGACGCGTTCACGAGCACGACGTCGAACCCACCAGCAGCGCCGGCGGCGCCCGCAGCCCCGGCAGCAGACGGCTGCACGGTCAGCAGCACCGGCTGGTAGGCCTGCCGCACCGCGTACCAGACCGGCTTCCGGATGCCCGCGTGGTCGACGAGCGCCCAGGAAACCACGGGCCAGTCGTCGTTGAGCTGCCAGACGATCATGCCGGTGTTGTCGGGCGTGCGGGACCGGAACCACTCCATGCCGAAGCGGATCGCGTGCGCCTGGTTGAGCTGCGCGGCGAAGTGCCAGTCCTCGATGCTCGTCGGCGTCGGCAGGTGCCCGCGCATGCCGTCGGCGAGCTTCCGGTTGCCCTGGTCGGCCTTCTGGTGCACGAGCATCTCGTGGCCGTCGGGGTCGAGCGGCTCGTCGTGCACCACGGCGGTGAGGGTCGACCAGGCGGGCGGCCCCTGGAACCCGAACTCCGCCACGAACCGCGGGTTCCAGTCGGCGTAGGCGCGGTAGTCGAGCCGGTTCCAGACGTCCCAGATGTGCACGCTGCCGTTCCGCTCGTCGTTCGGCGTCAGGTACTCGTCGAACGAGAACGGGCTGCCCGGCGTGTACGGACGGGTCGGGTCGAGCTCGGCGACGATGGAGGGCAGCAGCGAGCGGTAGTAGCCGTTGCCCCAGGTCCGGCCGACGAGCGACGGCCGCCAGCCCCACTCGGCGTACGCGACGAGGTTCTCGTTGTTGCCGTTCCACACCACGAGCGACGGGTGCGGGCTGAGCCGGGTGACGGCTTCGCGGACCTCGGGCTCGACCTCGTCGGCCAGCCAGGGCTCCTCGGCGTAGGCGGCGCAGGCGAACAGGAAGTCCTGCCAGACGAGCACGCCGAGCTCGTCGCACCGGTCGTACAGGTCGTCGGACTCGTAGATCCCGCCGCCCCAGATCCGGAGCAGGTTGACGTTCGCCTCGATCGCGTCGTCGATCCGGTCGGCGTAGCGCTCGGGCGTCATCTCGGTCAGGTACGCGTGGTCGGGGATCCAGTTCGCGCCCCGCACGATCACCGGCCGGTCGTTCACCCGGAGCAGGAACGGGGCTCCGCCGGCGTCGGCGGCGGTGTCGAGCGTCACGGTGCGGAACCCGACGCGGCCGGTCCAGACGTCGTCGCCGACCTCGACCCGGACGTCGTACAACGGCTGGTCGCCCTCGCCGCGCGGCCACCAGACGGCGACGTCGGGGACCTCGAGCCGCACGACGGCGGTGCCGTCGACGACGGCGCGCACGCTGGTGACGGACGTCGCGCCCGGCGCGGACGGGCGGCCGGGAGGCACGGTGCCGGACCCGACGGACGTCGCCGCCGCCTCGGTGCCGCTCGCGCCGGGGGCGGACGTGCTCTGCTCGGCCAGGGCGGCGCCGTGGCCGTCGGCCCCGCCGGGGGTGACGTGCGGGGTCAGGGTGACCCGCGCCTCCAGGCCGGCCCGGCCCGACACCCCTGCGACCGGAGCCGACCCGATGTGCTGGGAGAAGGCCCCGGTGGAACCTGCGGACTCGACGTCGACGTGCGCGGTGAGCACGCCGGTGGTGCCGTCGACGTCGACGAGGGGGCGGACGGCCGCGATGCGGGCGCCGCTCCACGACTCGATGCCGATCGACTTCCAGATGCCGCTCGTGGCGACGTCGATGCCCCAGTCCCAGCCGAAGTTCGACGCGTTCTTGCGGAGCGCGTTGTACGGGTGGTGGTTGACGTGGGGGAGTTCGCCGCCGTGCAGGGCGGACAGTCGCTCGGCCGCGGGGACCGGGGCGTCGAAGGTGATCACGAGCTCGTTCGTGCCGGGGCGCAGCAGGTGCCCGACGGGGAACCGGTACGCGCGGTGCTGGTTCGCGGTGGTGGCGACGACGATGCCGTTCAGCTCGATCGTCGCGAGGGTGTCGAGCCCCTCGGCGACGAGGTCGTGGCGGGCGTGCGTGGTCGGGCCCGTGCCGGTCTCGCCCGACCACGCGAAGGTGCGGCGGTACCGCCACACCGTGTCGCCGATCCACTGGGTCGCAGCCTCGTTGTCGCCGTCGAACGGGTCGGGGATCCGGCCCGCCCGCAGCAGGTCGGTGTGCACGCAGCCGGGGACGATCGCGGCGACCGGCTCCCGGTGCGCATCGGCCTGCGCCGGGCCGTGCACCGCCTCGACCGTCCACGTGCCGTCCAGGGTGGTCCGCTCCATTGCGTCTCCTCAATCGTGACGGGGCCGTGACCCGACCCCTTGACCGCCTTAGTTTACGCGTGTAACAATCACGCTCACAACGTGGATCCTGCGACGACGCAGACCGAGAGGACAACGATGTTCAACCCAACCCGTTCACGGCTCGCCATCGGCGCCGCCGTCCTCCTCGCCGCCGGCCTCGCGCTGAGCGGCTGCAGCGCGAGCGGCAACGCCAGCACGAAGGACGACGCCGCCTCGACCCTGGTCGCCTACACCGGACAGTCCGGCGACTACCAGATCAACTTCAACCCGTGGTCGCCGTCCAACATCGGCGGCGTCGGCACGATCTACGAGTCGCTGTTCTTCATCACCAACGTCAACACGAACGACCCGAAGCCGCTGCTCGGCAAGTCGTACGAGTGGAACACCGACGGCACGCAGCTCACCATCACGCTGCGCGACGGGGCGACCTGGAGCGACGGCGAGCCCTTCACCTCGAAGGACGTCGTGTTCACGCTCGACATGCTCAAGAAGCAGAAGGCCCTGAACTCGATCGGCTACGACGGCACCGCGAAGGCCGACGGCGACTCCAAGGTCGTCGTCACGTTCGACAAGCCGTCGTTCGTGCTCGGCCCGAACCTGCTCGGCAAGACCTGGATCGTGCCCGAGCACCTGTGGAAGGACATCGACCCGACCACCGACGTCGTGCGCGAGCCCGTCGGCACCGGTCCGTACACGCTCGGCACCTTCAAGGCGCAGGCCTTCACCCTCGAGGCGAACAAGAAGTACTGGGACGGCGCCCCGGCCGTGAAGACCATCCGCTACCTGTCGCTCTCCGGCAACACCGCCGGTGCCGACGCGCTCAAGCAGGGCTCGATCGACTGGCAGACCGGCCCGGTGCCGAACATGGACGACATCGCCGGCAACTACAACGGCTACGACGGCATCACCGTCGGGCAGAACCAGATGGCGCTGCTCACCTGCGCGAACACCGACCTCGGCTGCACCGGCCCGCAGACCGACCCGGCCGTGCGTCACGCCATCGCCGACGCGATCAACCGCAAGCAGCTCAACTCGCTGGCGTTCGAGAACACCGCGAGCGAGATCTCGCCGACCTTCGCGCTCACCACGACGCAGAAGGACACCATCTCGAAGGACATCGAGCCGGCCGTGATGCCGGAGACCGCCGACAAGGCCGCCGCCGCGTCGTCGCTCGAGGGCGCCGGGTGGAAGAAGGGCTCGGACGGCATCTACGCCAAGGACGGCAAGAAGCTGTCCCTGACGGTCGAGGTCGTCACCGGCTGGACCGACTACATCACCGCGATCGACACGATGACGCAGCAGCTCAAGGCCGCGGGCATCGAGCTCAAGGCGCAGCAGTCGTCGTGGAACGAGTGGACCGACAAGAAGACCAAGGGCAACTTCGAGCTCGCGATCGACTCGCTCGGCCAGGGCCCGACGGCGAACCCGTACTACCTGTACAACAACTACTTCACGACGGCGAACACCGCGAAGGTCGGTGCAGCAGCCCCGATGAACATCTCGCGGTACAGCAACCCCGACGTGGACAAGGCCATCGCGAAGCTCGCCACGATCAACCCCGAGGACACCGCCGCGACGCAGCCGGAACTCGACACGATCCAGCAGCACATCGTCGAGGACCTGCCGTACATCCCCGTGATGACCGGCGGCACGACGAGTGAGTTCCACGCGGCGAAGTTCACCGGCTGGCCCACGAAGGACGACCTCTACGCCTTCCCGGCGGTCTGGGCGAGCCCGGACAACGCCGAGATCTTCAAGGCACTGAAGCCGGCGAAGGGCTGACCACGATGGGATCGCGACCGAGGAGCACTCGACGATGACCTACTTCCTGCGCAAGATCGGCTTCTACATCGTCGCGCTGTGGGCGGCACTGACGCTGAACTTCATCATCCCGCGGCTGCTGCCCGGGAACCCGGTGGACATCCTGCTCGCCAAGCTCCAGCAGCGCGGCGGGCAGGTGACCCCGGCGACACGGCAGGCGTACGAGCTGCTCCTCGGTGGCGATTCCTCGGAGCCGCTGATCTCCCAGTACGGCCACTACCTGGTCAACGTGTTCCGCGGTGACCTCGGGGTGTCCGTCAGCTACTTCCCGGCCCCCGTCACCGAGGTCATCGCGAGCTCGCTGCCGTGGACCATCGCCCTGGTCGGCATCGCCACCATCCTGGCCGCCATCATCGGCGTCGGCCTCGGGGCCTTCGTCGGCTGGCGTCCGGGCACCTGGCTCGACTCGTTCGTGCCGGCCACCACCCTGCTCGCCGCGGTGCCGTACTTCTGGCTCGCGCTGATCCTGGTGTACTTCTTCGCCACCGGCATCCACCTGTTCCCGGCGCAGGGCGGCTACGACGTGATCCTCACACCGGGGTTCAACTGGGACTTCATCGCCTCCGCGATCCAGTACGGGGTGCTGCCCGCGGTGACGATCGTGCTCGCATCGCTCGGCGGCTGGCTGCTCGGCATGCGCAACATGATGGTGTCGACGCTGTCCGAGGACTACATCACCACCGCCCAGGCCAAGGGGCTGTCCGACGGCAAGATCCTGCGGAACTACGCCGCCCGGAACGCCGTGCTGCCCTCGGTCGCCGGGTTCGCGATCTCCCTCGGGTTCATCGTGTCCGGCTCCGTCGTCACCGAGCAGGTGTTCTCGTACCCGGGCATCGGGTCGAAGCTGCTGTCCGCCGTGACCAACAACGACTACGCGCTCATGCAGGGGATCTTCCTGTTCATCACCCTGGCGGTCCTCGGCGCGAACCTCGTCGTCGACCTGCTGTACGGGCTCATCGACCCGCGGACGCGGGCGCGGAGCTAGGGAGGACACGCCATGACCAACATCCAGCAGGACACCGAACCCACCATCGGCGCACTCGCCGAAGAGGCCGACGCCGGGTCGACGCGGAGCATCGCCACGGCCCGCTCGACACGACCGAAGGGCGGGATCCGCCGATTCCTGCCGACCCTGACCCCGTGGCTCATCACGGGCATCGCCCTCGTCGCCGGCGTCACGCTGTTCGGCGTCGTCGGACCGCTGCTCGTCGGCGACCCGACCACCATCCGCGACTCCGGACTGCAGGGACCGAGCGGCGAGAACCTCCTGGGGACGACCCAGACCGGGCAGGACGTCCTCGCCCAGCTCGCCTACGCCACCCGGGGCAGCCTGCAGATCGGCCTGATCGTCGGCGTCCTCGCCACGGTGCTGTCCGCGTTCTTCGGGATCCTGGGCGCCTACCTGGGCGGGATCATGGACGAGGCGTTCTCGCTGTTCTCGAACGTGTTCCTCGTCATCCCCGGCCTGCCGCTCGTCATCGTCATCTCGGGCCTGGTCCCGCGCGAGGCCCGCGGGCTCTGGACCATCGCCGTCGTCCTCGCGATCACCTCGTGGGCCGGGTCCGCCCGGGTCCTGCGGGCGCAGACGATGTCGATCCGCAACCGCGACTACGTCTCCGCCGCCCGTGTCGCCGGTGAACGACCCTGGCGGGTCATCGCCGTCGAGATCCTGCCGAACCTGCTGCCCGTCCTGGCGTCGCAGTTCGTGTTCGCGGTGATCGCCGCGATCCTCGGAGAAGCGGGGTTGTCGTTCCTCGGCCTCGGGGCGTCGAACTCGTCGACGCTCGGCACCATGCTCTTCTACGCCCAGAACGGCTTCGCGCTGGCGAACGGCGCCTGGTGGTGGTTCGTGCCGCCCGGCCTGCTCATCGCCCTGCTCGGCATGGGCCTGTCCCTGGTGAACTTCTCGATCGACGAGGTCATCAACCCACGACTGGCGAACGTGCGTGCCCAGCGGCGGCGCGAACGTCGCGCCAAGCGGGCTGCCCGCGCCTCGCGTTCCGCGCGCACCACGAAGGAGTTCGTCCGATGAGTGCCGAAGCCGTGCTGACGATCGACCACCTCGACGTCGTCTACGAGACCGAACACCCCGTGCACGCCGTCAAGGACGTGTCGCTCACCCTGGCACCCGGCGAGATCCTCGGGCTCGCGGGGGAGTCCGGCTGCGGCAAGACGACCCTGGCCTACGCGATCACCCGGCTGCACCGACCGCCGGCCAAGGTCGCCTCGGGCAGCATCACGTTCCACGACCGCGACGGCACCGACATCGACCTGCTCGGGCTGCCGCACGAACAGCTGCGGGCCGTGCGCTGGTCGAAGCTGTCGATGGTGTTCCAGGGCGCGATGAACGCCCTCAACCCCGTCACCACCATCCGGGCGCAGCTCGACGACGCCCTGAAGGAACACCGGCGCGACCTGGGCCGCAAGGAACGGCGCGCGATCGCCGAGGACGCCCTGAGCCGCGTCGGCGTCGATCCGTCCCGCATCACCGCGTACCCGCACGAGCTGTCCGGCGGCATGCGGCAGCGCGTGATGATCGCGATGGCGATGCTGCTCGAGCCGCAGATCATGATCATGGACGAACCCACCACCGCACTCGACGTCGTGGTGCAGCGCGAGATCCTGCGCGAGATCGTCCGCCTGCGCGACGAGCTCGGGTTCGCCGTCGTGTTCATCACGCACGACCTGCCGCTGCTGCTCGAGATCAGCGACCGGATCGCGATCATGCTGCGCGGCGAGGTCGTCGAGTGCGACCGGGCCTCGGTCATCCAGCACGACCCGAAGCACCCGTACACGCAGAAGCTGCTGCAGTCGTTCCCGAGCCTGTCGGGGGAGCGCGGCGCGTTCATCCGCTCCGGCGTCGACGACCACGCGGCCGCCGTCCACGAGGAGATCCGATGACCAGCGTGACCGTCAGCCACCTCGGCAAGGACTTCCACACCCGCAAGGGCCTGAAGCGCACGACCCTTCATGCCGTCGACGACGTGTCGTTCGAGCTGCTGCCCGGGAAGACCGTGGCGTTGGTGGGGGAGTCCGGCTCGGGCAAGTCCACCATCGCCCGGATGCTCGCCAAGCTCGAGAACACCACCCGCGGCTCGATCGACGTGCGGCTCGAGGACGGCACACCCGTCGTCGGCAGCATGTACCGCCGGCACGTGCAGATGGTGTTCCAGGACCCCTTCGCGTCGCTCAACCCGTTCCACTCGATCGAGCACCACATCGCCCGGCCGCTCCAGCTGCACCACCGAGCCCGGGGCGCCGACGAGACCGCCGAGAAGGTGCGGGAACTGCTCGGCCGAGTCAACCTCGACGAGGACTTCGCGAGCCGCCGCCCGCACGAGCTCTCCGGTGGACAGCGGCAGCGCGTCGCCATCGCCCGTGCACTCGCCCCCGGGGCCCAGGTGCTCATCGCCGACGAACCGGTGTCGATGCTCGACGTGTCGATCCGGCTCAGCGTGCTCAACCTGATGGGCCGCCTGCAGCGCGAGGACCATCTCGCCGTGCTCTACATCACGCACGACCTGGCGACCGCACGGCACTTCTCCGACGAGATCCTGGTGCTCTACCGCGGCCGGGTCGTCGAACGCGGGCCGTCCGACGCCGTCATCCTCGACCCGCAGCACGACTACACCCGACTGCTCGCCGAGGCCGCCCCCGACCCGGAGCGCATCGACCGCAAGGTGACCTCGGGCAGCGCTCTCGACCGCTCGAAGATCGACAACACCACCTGCTACGACCACGGCGTCGGCGCGTGGGTGTCGAGTGAGCCGGCACCGGTCGGCGCACGGTGAGCGGAGTCTTCGCCGACTGGGTCACCCCGGGTTTCTCGGCACGGTTCCGGATCGGCGCCGACCAGCCGGCCGCCCTCGTGTCGTTCGCGGCGAGCGGTGGAGCGCGCGCCGACGGGGCGCTCCTCGATGGGCCGGCGGACCCGCAGCCCCTGGTGGAGCTGACGACGATCGGACACGGGCGGTTCCCGGGCGGGTTCCGGCACGTGGACTCCACGATCGGGGCGCGACTGCGACCCGTCTCCTGGCGTGGGTCCGATGACGCGACCGATCCGTGGTTCCGGATCGTGCAGGCGGACGTGGCCACGGGCCTCCAGGTCGAGTCGGTGTTCCGGGCGCGCGCCGACGTCCCGGGCTTCCAGACGTGGACCGAGGTGTCCGCCGACGACGGTGAGCACGTCGTGGACTTCGTCTCGTCGTTCGCGACCGGGGCGTTCCTGACCGACTCCGGGGTCGGCGTCGACGACCTGGCCCTCGTGCACGCGGACAACGACTGGGCCGCCGAGAGCCGGTGGCGGACCGATCCGCTGCGGTCGATCGGACTCGCGGCGATCGACCGCGAGGCGCAGCACCACCCGCCCCGCAGCCGCGCCGTCGTGCAGAACCGAGGGTCGTGGTCGACCGGCGAGGCGCTGCCGATCGGCGTGCTGACGCCTGCTGCGTCCGCTGGTGCTGCGCCCTACGCGCTCGTCTGGCAGGTCGAGCACAACGGGCCGTGGCTGTACGAGCTCGGCGAGACCCGACGGCACGCGTACGTGCTGCTGAGCGGGCCGACCGACCAGGAGCACCAGTGGACGGCGGTCGTGGCTCCGGGGCAGCCGTTCGTGTCCGTGCCGGTCTCGGTGGGGATCGCCGGCTCGGTCGGTGGGGCGTTCGAGGTGCTCACGGCGCAGCGTCGGGCGTTCCGGCACGTGCGCGAGGCCGATCGCGCCCTGCCGCTCGTGTTCAACGACTACATGAACACGCTCATGGGCGACCCGACCACCGAGAAGCTGCTGCCGTTGATCGACGCCGCTGCCGACGCCGGAGCGGACCTGTTCTGCATCGACGCCGGCTGGTACGCCGAGGGGCACTGGTGGGACACCGTCGGGGCGTGGGAGGAGGCCGCGTCGCGGTTCCCGACCGGGCTCGGGTTCGTCATCGACCACATCCGGTCGCGGGGGATGCAGGCCGGGCTGTGGCTCGAGCCCGAGGTCATCGGCATCCACTCGCCGCTGGCCGCGACCCTGCCGGACGATGCCTTCGTCCACCACCACGGGGTACGGGTCGCCGAGCACGGACGGCACCTGCTCGACCTCCGGTCACCGGCCGCTCGGGCGCACCTGGACTCCGTCGTCGATCGACTGGTCGGGTCGCTCGGGGTCAGCTTCTTCAAGATGGACTCCAACACGATGACGGGGCCGTGGGACGGCTCGGTCTCGGCCGGCAGAGCGCTGCTCGACTGGCTCGACGACGTGCAGGCCCGGCACCCGTCGCTCCTCATCGAGAACTGCGCCTCGGGAGCGATGCGCGCCGACTCCGCGATGCTGTCCCGGTTGCACATGCAGTCGACCTCGGACCAGCAGGACCCGGTGCTGTCGGCGTCGATCGCAGCCGCTGCCCCCGCCGCGATGCTGCCCGAGCAGGCCGGGAACTGGGCCTACCCGGCGCCGTCGATGTCGCCCGACCTGTTCGACCTGTCGCTCGTGAACGGGGTGCTCGGGCGGATGTACCTGTCGGGCTACCTCAACGAGATGTCGTCGGCGCAGCGTGCGGTGGTCGGGGACGCCATCGCCGCACACCGGACAGTGCTCGAGGTCATCGAGTCGTCGGTGCCGGAGTGGCCGCTCGGGCTGCCGGCATGGGAGGACCCGTGGCTCGCGCTCGGCTTGCGCGCGCCCGGCGGGGACCTCTACCTGTCGGTGTGGTCGCTGCCCGGTGCGTCGGGATCGGTGTCGTTGCCGCTGCCGGGCTTCGCCGGGCGGCCGGTCGTCGTCGAGCCGCTGTTCCCCACGGCGCTCGGGTCGTGGTCCGTGGCGTGGGACGCCGCCTCGGGCTCGCTCGAGGTCGCCAACGGCGGGGCGACCCCCACAGCGCGGGTGCTCCGCGTCCGACCGGAGGGGGCGGACGCGGAGCACTGAGCGGGGCGCGCGTCGCGATGGCAGGGCGCGCGTCGGAGCGGACGGGAGGCACGGTGCAGGCAGGCGCCGCGCCTCCCGTCCCGTCGGTGGTCGCGTCCACGGCACGGGGGACGCGGGTTCGTGTCCGGCCGGTGACGGTTCTGGTTCAGGATCCTCGGGGATCGTCAACCAGAACCGTCAGGAGCGGTGCAGGAAGGGGCCCCCGGTCAGGCGCGGGTCTCGTGGTCGGCGTCGGCGTCGGTTTCGGCGTCGGCGTCGGCTTCTGAGTCGTCGTCGGGGCGGCGCGGGGCGCGGAGCCGCAGGGTCGCACCGAGGCCGATGACCAGGAAGCCGGCGGCCGAGAACGCGGCGGCGCGGGTGCCGTCGGAGAACGCCTCGGCGGCGTCGGCGCGGGTCTGCCCCTCGAGGCCGGCGATCGCTCCGCCCGAGGACTGCACCACGGTGTCGGCGATCTGCTCGGACTGGGCGGTCGAGACGCCGGCGTCCTGCAGGCGGTGCTCCAGGATGCTGCCCGTCGAGGTGAACAGCACCGTCCCGAGGACCGCGATGCCGAGCGCCGAACCGATCTGGCGCGCGGTGCTCTGGGCGCCGGAGGCCTCGCCGCTGCGCTCCACGGGGACGTCCTGCAGCACGACGCCGGTGAGCTGGGCCGTCGCGAGTCCGACGCCGAAGCCGTAGACGAACAGGCACGGGACGATCGCCCACCACGGGGTCGACGAGGTCACGACGAACCCGATCGCGGCGACCCCGACGATCTCGGCGCCGATGCCCATCCGCACGATCGGCAGCGCCCCGATCCGCTGTCCGACCGTGGCCGCGAACCCGCTCGCGACGAACGACCCGATCGCCAGGGCCAGCAGCACGAAGCCGGTCTGCAGCGCCGAGTAGCCGAGGACGTTCTGCAGCCAGAGGGGCAGCGACAGGATGATGCCGAACTCGCCGAGCGACACGATGAGCGCCGCGATCGAGCCGTTCCGGAACGAGCCGATGCCGAACAGATCGAGGGCGATGAGCGTCGACCGGCCCGCACGCTGCCGGCGCCGGGAGCGGACGACGAAGGCCACCCCGGCAGCGATCGCGATCACGAACGCGACGGGGATCGGCGAGACCGGGCCGTCCCACGACCACGAGCCGATCGTGAACCTTGTCGACGACGGAGTCCACCAGCCGTAGGTGCGACCCTCGATCAGCCCGAAGACCAGCGCAGCGCTCGCGATCACGGACAGCACGGCGCCGACGAGGTCGATGCGGCCGGTGTGCTCGGCGTCGCGCGATTCCCGCACGGCGACCGCGAGGCCGACCAGGATGACCGCCACGATCGGGACGTTGATGCCGAAGGCCCACCGCCACGAGAAGTCCGTCGTCAGCCAGCCGCCGAGCAGCGGACCGACCGCCACCATCCCGCCGATCGTGGAGCCCCACACCGCGAAGGCGATGCCGCGCTCCCGGCCGGTGAACGTCACGTTGAGGATCGACAGCGTGGTGGGCAGGACCATCGCGCCACCGACACCCTGCAGCACGCGGGACGCCACGAGCAGTTCGCCCGTCGGGGACAGCGCCGCCAGGACCGACGCCACCGCGAACAGGATCACGCCGATGGTCAGCAGGCGTCGGCGACCGAAGCGGTCGGCGACGGCACCGAAGACGAGCAGCAGCGCGGCGAAGACCAGCGTGTAGCTCTCCTGCACCCACTGCACGAGCGTCGAACCGATGTCGAGGTCGGCGACGATGCTCGGGATCGCGACGTTCACGATCGTGGAGTCGACGATGATGAGCGCGACTGCCAGGCTGATCACGACCAGACCGATCCACCGGCGGCGATCCGGGGTGCTGGTGGGAGCTGCGGCTGCGGCGCTCATGTGCGTGTCCTCTCAGATGATCAGCATGCTGACTACCCGACGGTACACCCGCTCCCGATGACCGGCGCACCGGGGGATCAGGGGAGCAGGCGGAGCTCCATCGCGCGGGTCACGGCACGGGTGCGGTCGTTGACGCCGAGCTTCTCGAACACGTGCCCGAGGTGCGTCTTCACCGTCGTCTCGCTGAGGAACAGGGCGCGGCCGATCGCCGGGTTCGAGTTGCCCTGGGCGACGAGCTGCAGGACCTCGAGTTCGCGCGGGGTCAACGACGGGCCAGCAGCCACGGCCGACGAACCCGTTGCTCGTCGGACCAGCGCAGCGGCAGCCGAAGGGGCCAGTGCCGTCTCGCCCCGCGCCGTCGCCCGCACCCCGGCGAGGATCTCGGACTCCGGGGCCGCCTTGAGCAGGTAGCCGGTGGCCCCGGCCTCGATCGCCGCGAGGATCTGGTCGTCGGACTCGTACGTCGTCAGGATCAGGACGCGGACGCCCGGCTCGGCCGCGAGGATCTCCGCCGTCGCCGCATCGCCGTCGAGCTCCGGCATCCGGAGGTCCATCAGCACGACGTCGGGGCGCTCGGCCAGCACGACGGACACCGCTGCTCGGCCGTCGCTGGCCTGGCCCACCACGTCGATGTCGTCGGCGTCCTGCAACAGCGCGACGATGCCCGAGCGGACGATGGGGTGGTCGTCGGCGACCACGACGCGGATCACCGGCTCGCCTCCGCCACGGGGTGGCGAACGGCGGACGGGAGGCCCGGTGCGGCTCCGGTGGGCAGGGTTGCTTCGACGACGGTGCCCCGGCCCAGGGCGCTCGTGATCGTGCAGGTACCGCCAGCGAGGGCGAGGCGCTCCCGCAACCCGCGCAGACCGTGCCCGGCGGTGGGCTGCTCGGGGTCGAACCCGGTGCCGTCGTCGGTGATCCGCAGCACCGTGTGCCCTTCATCGGGGAACAGACGGACCTGCACGGAGGCTGAGCCAGCGTGGGCGCGGACGTTCGAGAGGGCCTCTTGCGCGACCCGCAGCAGGACCACCTGCGCATCACGGTCCAGCACGCAGTCGGACGCGGCGTCGACCGTGACCAGCGTCCCCGTTTCGCGGGTGTGCCGTTCGGCGAGACGGTGGAGGGCGCCGGCGAGGCTGTCGCGGGTCATGCCGGCGGCTCCGGCTGCGACGAGAGTGCGCGATTCCTCGAGGGCGGCGCGGGCGGACTCCTCGAGGACGGTGAGTCGTTCTTCCAGCGCGTCGGAGCGGTCGTTCGCCAGGTCGCCGCGGGCCCGTTCGGTGAGCATGACGATCCCGGCGAGGTTCTGCGCGACGGTGTCGTGGATCTCGCGGGCCAGACGCTCCCGTTCGCTCGCGACGCCCGCCGTGCGGTTCGCGTCGGCGAGGGACTGCTGGGTGGCGCGGAGTTCCTCGACGAGCTGGCGGCGCTCCTCGGACAGGCCGGCGACGCTCGAGATCCACACGCCCATCGCACAGGCGCCGATCACGCTGATGCCCTCGATGAGCAGGGTGCTGACCAGCGCGTCCGGGCCGCTCGACAGTTGCAGGCCGATGCCGCTCGCGAGCCCGACGGCGATGGACAGCAGGACCGCGGTGCGGACGCGCTCCGTCTGCACCCACACGAGCGGGAACACGATGCACTGCACGAACGCGGTGCTCGGGACGACGGCCGGCAGCACCAGGGCGGCGGCGATGACGAGCGGCAGGAACGCGGCGGCGGCTCGGGGGCTGTCGTAGCCGCGGTGCCCGTACCCGATGTACGCCACGACGAGTATTGCGACTGCGAGGTACGCGGGCCAGCGGGTCGACCACGGGGACCAGCCGAGCGCGGTGATCACGGCGGTGAGGAGCATCGTGCCCGCGAAGAACACGTGCAACCACCGGTTGCGCACCCACGTCTCGCCGCTCATGACCACAGCATCCCATCGATGCAGGACCGCGGAGCGGTTCTCCACAGGCCCCATCAGGCGTCCTTGCGGTTCCAGCGGAAGGTGAGGGCGCAGGCCACCGTGCCCCCGACCAGCCACGCGACCAACACGAGCGTTCCGAGGGCGAGGTGCCACGCGCCTCCCGGCTCGGCGGACGCGAACGCGTCGGGCAGGAAGACGGACCGCATGCCGGACGCCATCCAGCGCAGGGGGAAGACGGACGCGACGTTCTGCAGCCAGTCCGGCAGCTGCGTGAAGGGGAGATAGACGCCGGAGATGAACTGCAGGACCAGGACGATGGGGACGATCGTGGCGGTGGCGCGGCGGCCCTCGCGGGGGAGCGCCGAGATCGCGATGCCGAGGACGCAGCTGGTGGCGATGCCGAGGACCATCACGCCCGCGAAGACGCCCCAGTTGCTCGCGTCGGTCGGCAGGTCGACGCCGAACACCAGGCTCGCGATCCCGAGCAGCAGCGCCGTCTGCACGATGGTGGTGACGAGGACCATGCCGATCTTGCCGACGAAGTAGCTCAGGACCGGCAGGGGTGTGCCGCCGAGGCGCTTGAGCGTGCCGTCGCTGCGTTCGGTCGCGATGTCGACGCCGAGGGACTGGGTGCCGGAGAGCAGGATGCCCGTCGCGACCAGGCCGGGCAGGTAGTAGGTGGCGTAGTCGACGCTGACCGGTCGCCCGTTGCTGGCGACGGCGCGGATCGGGTCGGCGTCCGCGAACGCCACCGAGAACAGCGCCAACATGATGATCGGGAAGAGGAACGTGAAGAAGACGGCGTCGGGGGCGCGGAAGTAGGAGCGGATCTCGTAGGAGATGCGGCTGGTCGCGGTGTTCACTGCTGGCCCACCATTCCGAGGTAGACGTCCTCGAGGGACGGGCGGATGACTTCGAGGTCGTGCATGGCCGTGGTGCTGCTGCGGACGAGCGCGGTCGGGTCGGTCGTCCGCTCGTCGTGCAGGTCGCCGGCGTCATCGCGCCAGCGGACTCGTGGTGTGCGTGCTGCGGCGCCGCCGATCTCGTCGATCGGGGCGATGTCGAGCAGCTTCCCGTCCGCGATCACCGCTGCCCGGTCGGCGAGCTGGGCGGCCTCGTCGAGGTAGTGCGTGGTGAGCAGGATCGTCGTGCCCTCGGACTGCACCTGGCGCAGGAGGTCCCAGAACTGGCGGCGGGCCTCGGGGTCGAAGCCCGTGGTCGGTTCGTCGAGGAACAGGACCTCGGGGCGGCCGATGATGCCGAGGGCGACGTCGACGCGGCGGCGCTGGCCACCGGAGAGTCGGGCGATGCGGGTGTTGCGCTGGTCGGTCAACCCGACGGCCGCGAGGAGTTCCTCGGTGCTGCGGTGCTTCGGGTACAGCGTCGCGAAGTGGTTCAGCTGCTCGGCAACGGTGACGTTCGGGGACTCGGCGCTGGTCTGCAGGACGATGCCGATGCGTGCGTTGTGGCTGCGGCTTGTGTGTGCGGGGTCGTGACCGAGGACGCGGACCTCGCCGGTGGTGCGGGAGCGGTACCCCTCGAGGATCTCGACCGTCGTGGACTTGCCGGCGCCGTTCGGGCCGAGGAGGGCGAAGGTCTCGCCGGGCTGGATGACGAAGCTGACGTCGTCGACGGCGACCTTGCCGGTGGCGTACTGCTTGCTGAGGTGCTGGACCTCGATGGCGGGGGACTCGGGCATGGGTCCAGCCTGGCCGGTGGGGCGCCGCGGGGCATCGGTGGGGGCGGTGGTGCTGCATCCTCCGATCGGGGGATGGCGTGGGAAGGGCGCAAGCATGTCGTATTCGAGATATCCGGAACTTCAGATTCTGGCGCCGCTCTGCTTGGCTCGGTGCGGGGCCGACGCGGCCCCCGTTCCCCAGCAGAAAGGCCCTTCCATGAAGCGCTTCGGAAAGCTCTCGGCCGTCATCGCGGCGGCAACGCTGTGCGGTGTCCTCGGCGCCGGTGTCGCACAGGCTGCTCCGGATGACGCAACCGCCAGTGGCGGCAGCGCGTCCGCCGACGACCTCGGTACCGACGCCACGACCGTCGTCGGCGGCGGCACGTGGTCGTACGGCGTGATCGGCCACCAGGTCGTCTCCGCCTACGACAACCGTCGGTACACCCACAGCACCTCGGTCAAGTCCTCCGGCGTGACCAAGTCGTCGGGACGGATCGCGAAGGGCAAGATCGCCGGCGCGAGCCGCCCGAAAGCACTGTGGGGCAACCAGGCCTTCTGGGCGATCTACTGATCCGGAACTTCGCGGCCGCCACCGTCCTCGCGGTGGCGGCCGTACCGCTCCTGCTCGTCGGCTTGATCGTGTTCGTGGTCGGGAGTGGTGAGGCGAGCGGGTACCTCACCGGCCGGACGACGATCGACATGGTCGACCTGCCGCTCGGTCCGACCAAGCAGGAGCACATCCAGCAGCTCACGGAACTGGCCGAGGACCACGACGTATCGCTCGCCCTCGTCGTGCCGGATCGTTCCGGCGCGCCGAGCACCGTCACCGCGTACTCGTTCGCCGGCTCCGTCCCAGCGCCGGTGTTCTGGGGAAACGTCGTCGACCGGCCGGCGAGCGACATCGGTGACGCCGTCATCGTCTGGTCGTACGCGGTCGACGGATCGGCCGTGCAAGTCGGTGCCTTCCTCGACGCATTGCGCACTGCGGGGTTCGAGTTCGTCGACGCGACCCCGACGGTCCGCGTACTGGCACCAGCGGTGATCGGGCAGCCCGGCGTCCTGGCGATCGTGGCGTGCATCGCGCTCGGAGTCGTCATCGCCGTGGTCGCGGAGTCGGACCGGCGGGACAGCCGACAGCGGCTCCGCGGACTCGCCGGATGGTCACCGAGGCGCATCGCCGCTCGTGAAGCCCTCGAGACAGCGGGGCTGCTCGTCGTCTGTTCCCTGGTGGTGTGTGGGGCGCTCGCCGTCTACTTGCTCGTCCGCGGGGCATCGCCGACGATCTGGTCGTTCAGCGTCGGGCTCGCCGGAGTGATGGTCCCCGCCGCCTTCGTCGGTGTCGTCGGACTCCACGTCGTCTGCTCCGTCGTCGGCCGCCGCAGGTGGACGAGCCTCGCGGCCCCGGTCTGGCGCCCGACCGTCGTGGCACTGTGCGGTGTCGCACTCGTCAGCATCCTGACCGTGAGCACGAGTGGCCTCGTCGAGCAGGGGCGGACGGCCTCCGAGCTCGAGCGATCGCTGCGTTCCGAGGCCGCCGACGGCGACGACGTGGTCCTGGGCGTCGGGATGGCCTCAATCGCCGACGAGGACGCGTTCGGGCGCGTTGCGCTGGCTGCCCTCGCCACCGGCACCGCCGAGCTGGCGCAGACGACGTTCATGCAGGACGCGCTGCTGGTCGCCGGAGACCGGGCGGAGCAGCTGGTCGGGGACGACCGTGACGGTGTCACCGTGCTGGTCCCCGAGTCGATGGCGACCGACATCGACGCGATCGCCGACGGCGTGCGGGAGAGCTTCGACGACGGCTGGGAGGTGGACGACGACCAAGCGCCCCGAGTCGTCCCGATCCACACCGAGGTCGTCGGATCGACCGCACCGATCGTCGCCGCCGCTGACCGCTGGATCGATTGGGTGCTGCCACGCACCACCACCGGCGCGGACGTGCCCGTCATCGTGGTGACCGACGTGCGGGACCTGCCGCCGAACCGACTCGGCACCGCGACCCGGAACGGCGAGGTCCGGTTCGCCGACCGGACCGCGCTCGTCCAGCAACTCACGGACGCTGACCTGCTCGACGTCGTCACGCAGATCAACCGAGTCGGTGCCGTGCTCGAACGAGCGCTCGCAGCCGTCCGGACATCCCGCGCCGTCATCCTCGCCGCTTCGACCGGGACGGTGCTCGCGATCCTGTTCGCTGCCGCCACCCTGATCGCCGATCACCGGACGCGGCATCGACGAGCAGCACGGCTGCGATTCCTGGTCGGCCGGCATCCCGCGGTGCAGCACGCGCGGTTCGTGCTCGTCGCGAGCGGCATCGCCGCCGGGACCACCGCCGTGACCATACTCGTCGGCGACGACGGCACCGGTGCCGGCAGCGGCGCCTTGCTCGCTGCCAGCACGGCCGGGGCAGTCGGCGTGCTCACCGCAGTCGCGCTGTCCGTCCTGCTCGCCGCCACACACCACCGAGAGAGGCCACGCCGATGACCGAGCACCAGCGACTCAGCATCGAGGGGATCGGCTACGACATCGCCGGGCGGACGCTCTGGAACGACATCACGTTCCAGCTCGGCGCCGGACAGGCCCTTGCCCTGCGCGGACCGTCCGGACAGGGGAAGAGCACGATGCTCCGCTGCCTCGCCGGGTTGGAACGACCGCCGCGGGGTCGGGTCGTCGTCGACGGCACTGACCTGCACACGGCGAGCGAGGGGGAGCGGCGTGGACTGCGCCGAGACACCATCGGCCTCGTCGTGCAGGACCACGCCGTCGTGCCGGAGTGGACCGTTGCCCAGAACCTGCGGGTGCTGCGGCCCCGTGGCGTCACCCGGGCGGCACGCAGCGATCGGATCGACGAGGCGCTGCTGATCGTCGGGCTCGGTGGTCGGCGGGATGCTCGTGCTGGGACGATGAGCGGCGGCGAACAGCAGCGAGTGGCCGTCGCACGAGTGCTGGCGCAGCGGCCACGACTCGTCCTCGCCGACGAGCCCACCGCGTCGCTCGACACCGAGAGCGCGGCGCGCGTCCGCAGCGGTCTCGACGCGCTGCGTGCATCGGGCAGCGCTGTCGTCGTGGCGACCCACGACCCGGCGCTCATCGCGTGGGCCGGTGCAGAACGGTCACTCATCCGGCTGGGGAGCGACCATGGACGTCCGTGAGACCACGCTGCAAGCTGCGGTGGGCGCGCACCTGGCGGGGACCCACATCCGCAGGGCACACCGGGTCCTGCAGGGGAGTGGCACCGTGGCGCCGGGGTTGCGCTGGCCGGACGCCTCGGACGGCCGCGATCCCCGGGCCGACCTCGAGGCCGAGGGCCGCGCGTCTTATGCAGGTCATTACTTCTCGCCCCACCAGGCTTCGGTCTTCGATGGGCTGTATGACGCGCTTCCTACCTCTCCGAACGAACGAGACGTGCTGCTGGCAGCTCTACTCGCTACTGCGTCTGACTGTGCCGCGGCACCCGGGCACACGGCTCAACCGTTCCAGCCCACTACTACGGCGCTGCCCCATATTGTCGCGGCTTGGCGTATTGACCCCTTAGCCCGCGTCCGCCGGTACATCGAGGACCTCACCGCTGTGGTGCCAAGACGTCAGGGATGTGCGGCGAAGACTACCGCGGAGGAGTTTCTGAATGATGCGGACTTGCGCGGTGCGGTTGTATTCTGCGATCCGCCCTATTCCGAGGTGCAGTACAGTCGTTTCTATCATGTTTTGGAAGGAATGGCGGTCGGTGGCTGGCCGAGCGTCAGCGGTTCCGGAAGGGCTCCGGAGCTCTCCTTGCGTTTCACGTCTGCGTTCAGTTCAAGGCGGCATTCGACAGCCGCATTTGCAGCGCTTTTTGAAAGCCTGCGCAAGTCCGGAGCGACAGCGATTCTCACATTTCCGAATCATTTGTGCTCAAACGGTCAGAGCGCGGCAACTTTAGCGACCCTTGCGGCGGAACAGTTCGATGTGAACATCCAGCTCCTCGACGGTCGTCATAGCTCGCTCGGGGCAAATGCATCGTCGTTGGGTGGACGTGTGGCGCACAGAGACGTAGCGGAGGCGGTGCTAGTTCTGCGCCCGCGGTCGAAGCGGTAGGACGTCCTATATGCGGGGCTCCGCTGACGCCGATCTCGGCGGGAGCCCGGCGAACCTCTCCCGCGAGTGCTTCAGCCGGACCATGGTCTTGGCGGCACCGGAGTGGTTCCCGACTGGGACGTTCAGTGCTTCGAAGATCGACGCGTGCACAATGGGGCGCCGGTGCCGTCGAGCACGACGATGTGGTCCCGTCGTACGATTCGAGCTCCGACCCGCGTGATCTGTCAGCGCCGGGTCGCCCACGTGATTGCCGTCCGCACCAGCGGTCGCAAGCGACGGCGCCTCGAACAGAGGCGGCGGGTTCCGCTGCTGCTCGACCGCTCGCAGCCCCTCGTCGATCGGCCCAGATCGCTTCGCATTGCCCGCGAAGAATGCGCCGACTGGTCAACCTTCGTAACGAGCGAACGCATCATTCGCCGCGACCGCGACCGCGAGGACGACGAGAGATCAGCCAGTCCCTCGAGCGAGAGTTGTGCGTGCATTCGACGTCGAGGCCGGCGGATGGCTCGAGGTCGGAACGTGCCCGCGTTGAGCGCTCTCGGAAGAACGGAAGCGATCGAGTGGGTCTCAGGGGCGGGCAGTTCAAGTCGATCCTCAGACGCACCGCTCCGGTCCACGGCAGGAACTCCCACCGCGAATTGCCCGGTCGCCGGGCGCCATCTGGGCGGGCGGCGGTCGACAAGTCGGCGGCCAGGAGGGCGAACATGATCGCCGCCGGCGCGGTAGCTCCGGGGGCAGCGGGGAGTCCTCCGCAATGTGCACGAGGCGAACGCGAGCGACGCACCCGCGGCCGGGGCAGCCTCGGAAATCGAACCGGCCAGCGGTGAATGCGCCGGGTACGCACTTGCGCCCAGCCAGATCAGCGCGGCGTCGGAGCCCCGGAGCCTGACACAAGGTCTGCATCTGCATCTGCATCTGCATCTGCATCTGCATCTGCATCTGCATCGGCATCGGCATCAGCAGTCACCGGAGCATCAGTCGCATCCCCAGGCTCAGCTGATGACAGCACGTCGAGCGGCGCCCCGGGAGCGGACTGCGCCTCGAGGTCGGCCCGCACAGACGCGGACACCCCGAACAACAGCGTCGCCACGAACCCCACGATGTACGCCACAACGAGCCCCGACCCGTACCCGAGCAACGCCCATCCGTACCCGGACGAGCCGTTCAGCAGCGGGATGAGCGACAGGTCCGACGCCCCGATTGCGATCGCCCCGACGGAGTGCCCGAGCTGGTCGAACAGCCCGACGACCCCGCCGCCGAACGCCCCACCGATGCACGCGGTGATGAACGGCCGCCCGAGGGGGAGCGTCACGCCGTAGATCAGGGGCTCACCGACGCCGAGGAACCCAGCCGGTAGTGCACCACGGATGGTCCGCACCAGCGAAGCGTTCGACCGGAACCGCACCCACAGCGCGATGCACGCACCGATCTGCCCAGCCCCACCCATCGCCAGCACGGGCAGCAGCACGGTCCACCCGGTCTGGTCGATCAGCGTGGTGTGGATCGGGATGAGCCCCTGGTGCATCCCGGTCATGACGAGCGGCAGGAAGAGGCCTCCGAGCACGAAGCCGGCGAAGGCTCCGCCGTTCGCGAGCAGCCAGGTCGCCGCGGTCCCGATCGCGACGGAGACGACTCCGGCGACGGACATGAGCACGCCGAGGGTGATCGAACCGGCCACGAGCACGGTGACGGTCGGCACCACGATGAGCGCGATGACGTCCGGCGTGACTCGGCGCATGAAGCGCTCGACGTAGGCGGCGAGGATGCCACCGGCCAGTGCACCGAGCACACCGCCCTGCCCGGGAGCCAGGGTCTCGCCGAACACGGTGACGTTCGCGACACCGGCCGCGACGATGATGCCGCCGACCGCGCCACCGAGGATGGGCGTGCCACCGAACTCCTTCGCGGCGTTCATCCCGACGAACACGGCAAGCAGGGACAGGAACCCGGACGAGAGCACGCCGAGGAACGGCGTCACCCCGGGCACCCATCCCAGGTTCGTCAGGATGCCGTTGATCCCGGCGATCAGACCGCAGGCGATCAGTGCGGGGATGAGCGGGATGAAGATCGCGGAGATCTTCCGGATCGCGCGCATCGTGCGGCCGTCGGAGCGGGACCGCGCGGAGGCCTTGATCGACGCGCCGCGAGCGGCGAGCTCCTCCGGCGACGCACCCGACGCACCGGATGCGGCCGACGCGGCAGCGGCACTGGACGAACCAGCCCCACCAGCCGCAGCCGTCGGGGCGGACGCGCGCAGGGCCTCCAGGCGGTCGGCCACGCGGTCGACGAGACCCGGGCCGAGCACGATCTGCAGGTTCGAGCCGGCCGCGATGGCGGCCATGACGCCGTCGGTGGCTTGGAGAGTCGGCAGGTCGACAGAGGCAGGAGAAGCCACCTCGACCCGCAGTCGGGTCATGCAGTTCTCGACGTCGGCGATGTTCGCGGAGCCACCGACGGAGTCGAGGATCTGCTGGGCGAGTTGCTGTGCATCGGGCATTGCTGTGCTCCTCGGGGAAGGAATCGAGCGGAAGGAAAGCGGAGAAAGGGGAACGGGGTCTACAGCACGGCGCGCAACGAGCCGGAAGCAGCGACGAGGCGCTCACGGGCCGAAGCCGCCGAGGCACCGGTGAGGATCACGGCGATGGCGGTCTTCACCTCGCCGTCCGAGGCCTCGAGCGCCGCCTGCACGTCGGCGGAAGCAGCGCCGGTGACGTCCTGCACGAGCGAGAAGGCCCGCGCGACGAGCTTCGCGTTCGTCGCCCGCACGTCGACCATGCGGTTGCCGTACGTCTTGTGGCTGCGCACCATCGCGAGCGTGGTGAGCATGTTGAGCACGAGCTTCTGCGCGGTACCCGCCTTCAGGCGGGTCGAGCCGGCGATGAACTCGGGGCCGACGACGACGTCGATAGCGATGTCCGCCTCCCGCCCCGCGGCCGAGTCGGGGTTGCACGCGACGGAGACCGACAGGGCGGAGCGGCGACGGGCCTCCAGGATGGCTGCGATCACGTAGGGCGTCCTGCCGGACGCGCTGATCCCGACGACCACGTCGTCGGCCGTCAGGCCGAGCGCGTCGAGGTCGCGGACGGCCGCTGCTTCGTCGTCCTCCGCGCCCTCGACGGCGGTGGTCAGGGCGACGTCGCCGCCGGCGATGAGCCCCACCACCTGGCCCGGGTCGGTACCGAAGGTGGGCGGGCACTCGCTGGCGTCGAGGACGCCGAGCCGGCCCGGCGTGCCGGCGCCGACGTAGACGAGTCGGCCGCCGCGCGCGAACGCTGCGGCGATCGAGTCTGCCGCCAGGGCGATGGCCGGGAGGCACGGCTCCAGTGCCGCAGGCACGCTGCGGTCGCCGGCGTTCATGCGCTGGGCGGCTTCCAGCGTGGAGATCGTGTCGATGTCGTCCAGTGCGTGGTCGGTCGCCTCGGTGGTGAGGGCGGCGAGTTCGTCGCGGAGGGCGTCGTGCTTCGTGGTCATGGTGGTGCTCAGTTCCGGTGGTGGGTGCGGACGGCGTCGCGGCTGCGGGCGAGGAGCGGCTGGGACCGCTCGTCGGTGCGCTGCGCGACGACGATGAAGAGGGCGTCGACGATGGCGAGTTGGCTCATGCGGCTGCCCATCGCTGCGGGGCGGAGGGCGCTCTCGGCACCGGCGACGCCGAGCAGGACGTGGTGGGCCGTGGTAGCGAGCGGGGCGTTGGCGTGGCCGGTGATGGCGACGATCGTCGAGCGCTGGGCTGCGGCGGCGTGGGCGACCTCGAGTGTCTCGGTGGTGGAGCCCGAGTGGCTGACGAGCACCAGGACGTCGTGCTCACCGATGACGCTCGCGAGGGTCAGGGCGTTGTGCGGGTCGTCGGCGATCGAGCTCACGATGCCGATGCGTTCGAGCTTGAGGTGCAGGTCCCGCGCGACGATGCCGCTCGCGCCGACGCCGTACAGGACGACGCGGCGGGCACTGCTCACGGCTGCGGCCGCGGCTTCGAGGGCGTGCGGGTCGAGTGCGGCGCGGGTGTCGGCCATCACGGCGCGGACGTCCTCGGTGACCTTCGCGATGACGGTGGCCACGTCGTCGTCGACGGCGACCCCGGCGTGGATCTCGGTGTGCTCGCGCTCGTGGATGCCGCGCTCGACGGCCCGGGTCATGCTGCGCTGCAGGCCGGCGAAGTTCGCGAAGCCGAGGTGCTGGGCGAATCGGGAGACGGTGGCGGGGGAGACACCCGCTCGGCCGGCGAGTTCGGCGGCGTTCGTGGTGGCGGCGGCCGCCGGGTCCTCGAGGACGGCGTCGGCGATGGCGCGCATGCTCGACGGCATCGTGGCCGACTGAGTGCGGACGAGGGCGAAGGCGTCGGCGCGCTCGACCCGGTCGGCTCGCTCGGTGATCGTCATCCCGCTATGAAAGCGTCTTTCGTGTGCGAGCGCTAGGGGTGAAAGTAAATTGCGTGTTACGGGTGGTGGGTTGGTTGCGTGGCGGTGCTCACTCGATGAGCGGCGGACGCGAACCCGGGCGGTCGTGCGTCCGGCGAGTGACCGGCTCCGTCACCCCCGCCGGTACCGCGTCGCTGGCTTCCCCGGCCCGTCCGCTCGCTTCGTGTCCGTCGCGGTCAACTTCGGCAGCATCGCTCGCCGGAACGAGTCCGGCAGCAGGCGCTCGCCGAGGACCGCCTCGTGCAGCTGCCGCAGCTCCGACATCGTGAACGGTTCGTCGAGCAGCCCGTGCGGATCCGGGGCAACGCTGTAGACGGACCGGAGTCGAACGACCGCGAACTCGAGGATGTCGTCGTGCCCGTGCACCATCCCGCGCGCCTCGATCACCGGCGTGAGTCGCACCTGGGGCTCGTCCAGGTCCAGGGCACGAGCCGGCACCACGTCGAGGTGCGCCACCGACAGCACCCACCCACGGTCGTCCCGCGCCGGATCGTCGAACACGTGCAACTGCTCCGGCGCGAGCCCCGTCACGCCCGCCTTCGTGGAGAGCGACCGCAAGACGGCCGAAGCCAGCCGCTCACCCTCGTGCACGAACGTCCCCGGCAGTCGCCAGTCGCCCTCGGTGGCATCGCGGACCTGCACGACGGACAGTGGTCCGCCCGCGGGTACGGTCAGCACCGCGGTGTCCACGGCGACGGAGGGTCGCGGGTAGTCCGTCAGGCGTCGGCCGCTCGCGTCGCGGTACTCGTCGGTCATGCCGGTGAGTTTACGCACACTTGCGCAAACGTGACGAGTGGTGCAGGATCGGTTTTACGCAATCTCGCGCAAACCCGATCCGGAGGTCCACATGACCACCCCGCAGATCCACGACCGAGCAGTCGGTGCCGTCCTCGGCTCCGCCGCCGGCGACGCCCTCGGCGCCGGGTACGAGTTCCGACCGGCAGTGCCCGAGCCGACCCCGATCACGATGACCGGCGGCGGCTCCTTCGGCTGGGCGCCGGGGGAGTGGACCGACGACACGAGCATGGCCGTTCCGATCCTCCGCACGGTCGCCCGCGGCGGCGACCCAGCGTCGGAGTCAGCCCTCGACGGCCTGGTGGCCGCCTGGGCAGCGTGGTCGGTCAACGCGCCCGACGTCGGCATCCAGACGCGCAACGTGTTGACCGGTCTGGAGGCGCGGATCGCCTCCGTCGCGCGGGCTTCGGCCCGGCAGGAGCACGAGTACAAGGGCCGCTCCGCCGGCAACGGGTCGCTCATGCGCACCGCACCGTTGGTGCTCGCCTACCTGCGCGGTGACGTCGGCGAAGAGGAACGGCTCGCAGCGGCGGCTCGCGCGATCAGCGACCTGACGCACTACGAGTCCGACGCGGGGGACGCGTGCGTGCTTTGGTGCGTGGCGATCCGGCACGCGGTGCTGTCCGGTGAGCTCGACCTCCTCCGCGGGATCGACCTGCTCGACCTCGACCGGCGCCGAGTGTGGGTGGACCGGATCGTCACGGCCGAGCACTCGCAGCCCGTGGACTTCACGGAGTCGAACGGGTGGGTGGTGTCCGCGCTGCAGGCCGCCTACGCCGCGGTGCGCCAGAGCTCTTCGCTCGAGGACGCCCTGGTCCGCGCGGTCCGCACCGGCAACGACACCGACACGGTCGCCGCGATCGCCGGTGGCCTTGCAGGTGCGCTGTACGGGGCGTCGTCGTTGCCGGCCCAGTGGCGGGAGCTACTGCACGGCTGGCCGAACCTGCGCGCCGACGACCTCGTCGCGCTCAGTGAGCAGGCGCTCGCCGTCTGACCGGGCTGGCGTCGGAGGCTGCCGTGGGGGGAGCCTCCGCCGTCGGGCTGGTCGTTCTCGTGGGGCCGGCCCACCGCTCTGGAGGCGACCATGTCGGCAGCGCGGGTGGCGGGGCGGAGGTCAGCCGGGCCTCCCGGTCGACCGCCGTCAGGCGATGCCGCGTCGCGGACGGAAGACGCCCGCGCGGACCAGCCACACGTAGAGCAGGCAGCCGATGCAGACGTCGAACACGGCGTTGAGGAACGCGGCGATCAGGGCGACGGCGGCGCCGATGGGGGCTGCGTACGGCACGCCGAGCAGGGCGAGGAGCAGCGCCACGGCGGTGACGAACAGGCCGACCTGCTGGGCGAAGGTCGGCGGTTCGGGCGCCTCGAGCTCGGCGGGCGGGGCGAGCCTCGGCCGGACGAAGCGACGGAAGAGCGCGCCGTACGGGTGGCGGCGGATGCCGGCGATGCCGCCGACTGCGAAGAGCGCCACGATGACGGCGAGCAGGACGATGCCGGCGACCCAGGTTGCGGGGATCAGTGTCAGGACGATCGTCAGGGCGAGCAGGACCGTGGTGATCGCGGCGCCGAAGCGTGGGGAGCGCGGGTCGATGCCGCGGTCGGTGTCGGTCGTGGTGGTCATCGGGACTCCTGGGTGCCGGTGGTTCCTGAGGTGCCTGTGCTGCCGGTGGTCAGGACGGCGTCGAGGGCTGCGACGAGCTCCGGTGGGCGGGGTGGGCCCCCGAAGCGGGTGTGGACCGAGCGGTCGGCGTCGAGCAGCAGGACCGTCGGCGTCTGCATCACGTCGAAACGCCGGGCGAGCTCGGGATGTTCGGCCAGGTCAACCTCGATGCGGCGAACGCCCTCGTGCTGGTCAGCGACGACGGCGAGCTGACGCCGGGTGGCCGGGCACCGCGCACAGGTCGGCGTGGAGAACTGGACGAACGTGGCGGCGGTGCCGTAGTCGGTGTCGAGTGCGAGGCCGTCTGCGTCCGGCCTCGTCGACGCGGCGGTGCCCGCCGATCGGGCTCGACCGGTCCGGTGGCGGAGCAGGAGACCGAGGCCCGTCGCGAGCGCAAGGACCCCCACGAGCACAGCCACTGCGGTTCCGACGGTCACCCGGAGACCGTACGCCCGGCCGACGAACTGCTGTCGAACGTGAACGGATGTGACGCCGAGGTGTGCGCGTCGCGCCGGGCTCGGTGCGGGCTCAGTCCTCGGGGAGCGTGCGGACCCACTGCTCGAACGCGGCGGCGTCGTCTTCGCTGAAGACGGCGGAAGGCCGCGACTCGTTCTTCGCCGAGTGCAGGAACAGCGTGCCGTCGGCCATCCCCGGCGTCGCGTCGTCGAGGATGGACGACTTCGCCGCGACGCCCTTCCTGGTGAGGAAGGTCAGCTGTTCGCCGTTCGCCGATTCCGCTATCGCCGCTTCACCGTCGAAGAACGAGGCGAGCTCCATCACCAGCAACGCGGTGGCCCCGTCCTGCGTGGTGAGGGCGACGGCCGGCTTCGTCCGACTCTTGCCGAAGGGGTGCTCGACGGCCGTGGCCGTGACTCCCGAGCCGGTCCACGGTCGCACGTCGGTCAGGGGGAGCCTGGCGGCGACCCGCGCTGCGGGTCGTTTCGGCGGGAGGGCGGCCTGGAACAGCAACGTCCCGATCACGACCGCGAGGAACCAGGCGTACGGCGAGAACGTCTTCGTCGCGATGAGGACGAGGAAGCCACCGAGGAACCCCGCCCCGACCAGGTTCGGCCACCACCTCGATTCCTGACGCAGGCCGAGCGGCCACACCACGGCGCCGTACACGAGTCCGACGACCGTGGGGACCCAGAAGGCCGAGGGGTGGATGACGCCGGCGTGGAAGTGCAGCCAGACGTCCGCGCCCGCCATGACGACCGCCATGACGACGAAGAAGACGCGCTGTGCGCGACGGTCCCGCTCGCGAGTGCTCAGTGCGGTCATGTCGTTCCCCCGTGGTGCTCGTTCCCCGTGCTGCTCAGTCAAGCAGATCGCGCGGTCATGGTCCCACCGCTCGGGCCGTGGTCTGTGGTCTTGGTTCGGGCCTCGCCCGGACCGACCTCTGCTTTGCTTGAACAGACGTACTGTTCGAGGCAACATGCCACCGATCGGCGGGGCTGGTCGGAACGCGGCACACGCTCGAACGGGGTGCCGCAGTGCGGCCGCACACAGCCGAACCGGAACGCACCGTGCTCACACCCGTCGGAGCAGCCGGGCGACGGTGCCCTGCAACAGCAACAGCAGCGCCCAGAGCAGGCCGATGCTCGGGAACACCACCGACAGGATCAGGGCGAGCGACAGCAGGCCCGCGGCGATGAGCCCTCGCGCCGAGTCGCCCAGCGGTGTGGCGAGCAACTCTGGGTTCCGTCGGAGCACGAGTTCGATGCCGGTGAGGGCCAAGCTCGTCACGACCATGCTGCCGAGGTAGAGGGCGTGCGCCACGCGGTCGTCGTTCTCGCCGCTGTTGAGCAGGTTCGCGGCGAAGGGCAGGAACACGATGCTGATGAGCCAGACGAAGTTCAGCTGCATGACCCGGGCATTGTAGGAGCGGACGTGCTCGAAGACCTGGTGGTGGAGGATCCAGAACCGCGAGATCAACCAGAACGTGATGAGGAACTCGAGCAGGGCGGGCCAGTGCTCCCGGAGGAGGTCGCCGGCGCTCTCGCCCGAGGACATCTCGCTCGCGATGTCGACCAGCGGCAGGATCAGGAGCGTGATCGCGATGGCGACCGTGGCGTCCGAGAAGTTGACGAGTCGGTCGAGGCCGCGGTCCGTTCGAGCGTGCTCGGTCATGGCCCGAGTGTAGGAGCGCTTAGTGTCGGGGCGTGAGCGACGACGTGACTCCTGGCCGGTACCGCCACTTCAAGGGCAACGACTACGAGGTGCTGCTGGTCGCCCGTGACGTCGAGACCGAGGAACCGGTCGTCGTCTACCAGGCGTTGTACGGGGAGCGGGGACACTGGGTCCGCTCGCTCGCTGACTTCACGGCGCACGTCACCCGCGACGGGTACGACGGCCCGCGGTTCGTGCCGGCACGGAGAGCAGACTCGTCAGATTTGTCATATCAGTCAGCACATTGATATACCTTGCAGTGGCAACCAGAGCGGTTGTCTGACTGAGAGGGGGGTGTGCAGTGCAGCACACCATGAAGCAAATGCTGGTTGTCGCCGCGGTCGCCGCGGTGGTCTCACCGTTGCTGGCAGCTGGCCCGGCGGTCGCGGCCGAACCTGACCCATCGTCGGCCGTTCCCGACAACGTGGTCGTCGACCCGACTTTCGACCCCGCGAACGCGACCCGGGTCGACGAGGATGGGAACTCGATCAGCCGGAAGAATCCCTGCCATGACCGCGCGTTCGCGGCGATCCCGAAGATGCTCACGTCCGTGTCGGGGTGCAGCATCATCGGGTCGAGCACGAAGACGAAGGTCACGTACAGCTGGTACCGCGACCGAGGCCGGGTCGGGGTCTGCGTGTGGAGCAAGGGCTTCAACGCTCGTGCGCAGACGACGTGGACCGCGTCGGGATGCGGGACCGGTCGCCGTGGCGTGGTCATCAACTGGGGCAACGTTGCGGCATCGAAGCAGATCCGGGGAATGACTGCTTCGGGCGTCGCGGGCGTGCAGTGGGGCTGATCGCGACACGTCGGCGCAGGCGCTCGCTCATCTGGGTGGGCGCTTGCGCCGTCGCGGTCGCCGCGACCGGGTGCGGTGCTCCCGACTCGACGACGACCCGAACGCCCCGGACCACCACGACCGTTCGCCCGGCGACGGAAAGCGCCCGGATCATCGAGACCGTTTCGCAGCAGCGTCTTGCCGATGTGCTCATTGCGGGGCTCCCCTGTGAGGACCGGGACGACTACCAGGACGACTTGACGTTCTGGGACTCGATGCGTGGCTACGACTGCGTGGACGCGGCCGACACGGTCTCCGTTCGTGTGTACGGCAGCAGCCGGTCCGTCGACCAGATCCTCCCGTCATGGGCTGACGCTCTCGTGGACGGACGCGGAGCCCGGCGCGGCGTGAACTGGTTCGTCGTCGGACCACGCGATCTGATCTCCCAGGTCGATCCGCCTCGCGAGGATCCCGAGGTGCGGTCGTCGTCGACATCCGCCCCTGCCCCGACGGCGCAGCAGGAGTTCCTGACCAACTGCTCCCAGTACACGTTCGACGAGGCCGTCCGTGCGATCCGCGGTGAGCGGGTGACGGAGACGGACGGTGCGTACTACGACCGGGCGTTCTCTGGCGTCGGCGAAGCCGTGCGAGCGTCGTTGGACCAGCGTGATCTCGCGCTCCTCCGTGCGGAGGACGACGAGGCGCGATGGCCATCGATGCTGTCCGAGCGCGGCCCCGCGTGGAAACAGGTGTGTCGAACAGCCATGTCACGGCACGACGACCTGTTCCGGTCCGGAGCGGAGGACTGATGCGCGTTGTGTCGATCGGACGAAGCGCCGGGGCGCTCGGGGCTTTCGGAGTGACGATCCAGGCAGCCGATGACTTCACCCGCATCTTCTTCGAGAGTCCGATGGCCAGCTCGTCCGCCGTGTTGGCGGGTGCGAGCATCGTGCTGCTGCTGATCGGGGGCGTGCTCAGCTGGCGTGGAGACCGGCTCGTGTGCTGGACGCTCGGTGCCCTGGCTGTTCAGGTGGTTGGTCGCATGGCTGTCGATGTGGAACCAATGGCCGTGTACTGGTCGGTGTCGGTTGCGCACATGCTCGGGCCGGTCCTCGCGCTCGCCATCGGCGTGGTGATCGCCCGTCGGGCCGGTTCCACGGCACTGCGGCGTCTCGGGTGCATCATCGGGATCGCCGCGGGCTGCTGGATGCTCGCGAGTTGGACGCAGGTGCCGTTGCTGCTCGTTCCGCTGACGCGCGCCGTCACGGACGGCTGTCTGCTCGCCGTGGTCGCTTGGCCTGCCGTCTTTGAGGCCGGTCGGCTGGCGCGCCGCCTTTGGGACTCCGCGGAGGTGCGCTGACGCCGGCCGCTGCCGTCTGACCGCGCACGGCGCCGGTGTCGGCGGGCGGCCCTAGGCTCGCAGGGCACCAGAGAGACGGGGGAACGCATGCAGATCGGCGTCGATGGGCACGTGCTGCTCAGCCCGAGTGACCTCAGCACGTGGTCGGCCTGCGAGTGGGCGTTCCTGCGCCGGCTCGACGTCAAACTCGGTCGCGGGGAACCCCTGCCCGAGGCGCACGACGACATGCTCGAGCGCACCGCCCGGCTGGGGGACCAGCACGAGCTCGACTACCTCGACATCCTCAAGCAGACCCGCGACGTCGTCGAGTTCGACCGCCCCGCCCCGCCGGACTACGCACGCGCCGCAGCCGAAGCGCGACAGGCCTTCGCTGACGGCGCCGACGTCCTGTACCAGCCGACGTTCCACGCGGCGCCCACGACGGACAGCCCGGGCTTCATCGGCTTCGCGGACTTCATCATCCGCAACGACCAGGGCGAGTACGAGGTCTACGACACCAAGCTCGCCCGGCACGCCAAGATCAGCGCCCTGCTGCAGCTCGCCGCCTACGCCGAGCAGATGCAGGCACACGGCATCCCCACCGGCGCGCAGGTGCACCTGGTGCTCGGCGACCGGACGACGACCACGCACGACCTCGCCGACATCGCGCCGGTGTACCGCACGCAGCGCGCCGAACTGCAGCGGGTGATCGCCGAGCGGATCACTGCCGACGCCGAACTGCAGTGGGGCGACCCGCGCTACTCGAGCTGCGGGCGCTGCGACGTCTGCTCGACCCAGGTGGCCGAGCACCGCGACCTCGTCCTCGTCGCCGGCATGCGCCTGGACCAGCGGGCAAAGCTCATCAAGCACGAGGTGCGGACGATCGACGACCTGGCGGTCCACACCCGGGCAGTGCCGGGCTTGTCGCGCGCAACGCAGGATCGGCTGGTGCGCCAGGCGAGCCTCCAGATCGAGACGGAGACCGCCCGACGGAACGGCGCCGACGGGCCGGACCAGCCTGTGAAGCCGCGCTTCGAGGTCCTCGATGCCCGCGCGCTCGACGCGATCCCGGCCCCCGACGCCGGCGACGTCTTCTTCGACTTCGAAGGCGACCCGCTGCACACCGAGGACGGCGTGCACTGGGGCCTCGACTACCTGTTCGGCCTGGTCGACGACCGCGCGGAGTTCACCGCGTTCTGGGCGCACACGATCCGCGACGAGCGAGTTGCACTGCAGCAGTTCCTCGCGTTCATCGAGGCCCGGCGGCAGCAGTACCCGGGCATGCACATCTACCACTACGCCGCCTACGAGCGGACGCACCTGCTGTCGCTCGCCGCCCGGCACGGGGTCGGTGAAGAGGCCGTCGACGACCTGCTGCGCGCTGGCGTCCTGGTCGACCTGTACCCGATCGTCCGCAAGGCCCTGGTCATCGGCAGCCACAGCTACTCGATCAAGAAGCTCGAGCCGCTCTACATGGGCGACGACCTGCGGCTCAGCGATGTGACGAACGCGGCCGACAGCATCACCGCCTACGTCGACGCGATCGAGGAACTCCGCAACGGGGACCCCGCCGCCGGCCAGCACATGCTCGACGAGGTCGCCGACTACAACGCCTACGACTGCCGCTCGACCCTGCGCCTGCGGGACTGGCTCCGGTCGCTGCGCACCGACGACCCGGACGCAGCCGATCCCGCGCTCGAACTCGACGTCCCGCCGATCCCCGTCGAGCGCGAGCCGAACCCGGTGTACGTCGCGCTCGCGTCACACCTGGAAGACGTCGACGCCCTCGACCGCACGCCCGACGAGACCGCGCTGGCGCTCGCCGCAGCCGCGATCGACTACCACCGGCGCGAGGCGAAGACCTTCTGGCAGGACCACTTCGACCGCCTGCGCAACCCGGTCGACGACTGGGCCGACACCCGCGACGTCCTCGTCGTGGAGCGCGCGTCCGTCGAGCGGGACTGGGACACGCTGCCGCGTGCCCGCTCGCAGTCGCGAGAGCTCCGGTTGTCGGGAACGCTCGCGCCCGGTTCGCGGCTCCGGCCGGGAGGCACGCCCCACCTCGTCTACGACGACCCGCTTCCGCCGTCGGTCGTGTCTCCGGGCCCCGGGTCGAAGGGCGCGTCGGATCGCGCCAGCATCGTCGACGTGCGCGACAACGGCGACGCGATCGAGGTGCTGCTGATCGAGCGGCTGCCCGTCGGCGGCGAGCCCCACCACGACTTCCCCGTCGCACTCGCGCCGTCGGCACCGCCCCGCGCGAAGCCGCAGCCCGAGGCGATCGCCGAGTGGGGGCAGCAGGTCCTCGACGAGCTGCCCTCGATGGTGTCGGACCCGGCCTTCGACCTGCTGCGCCGGGTGCCGCCACGCGGAGCGATCGTGCCCGTGCGGGGTGACGACACGGTGTCCGCCGTGGTGGCGACGCTGCTCGGCCTCGACCGCTCGTACCTGGCGATCCAGGGGCCTCCCGGCACGGGCAAGACGTACGTCGGGTCGAACGTCGTCGCACGGCTCGTCCGCGAGTACGGCTGGCGGGTCGGCGTCGTCGGGCAGTCCCATGCGACGTCGGAGAACTTCCTGTCCTCGGTCGTGAACGCCGGCGTGCCCGCGGACCGCGTCGTGAAGGTGCCGAAGTCCGGGGCGACCGAGGACGAACTCGACGCCGCCGCGTGGACGCCCGTGAAGAACGGTGCTGCCGTCGCCGCGTTCCTGTCCTCGTGCGAGGCCTCCGGCACCGGCGGCGTCGTCGGCGGGACCGCGTGGACGTTCGCGAACGCGTCGACGATCGAGCGCCGCTCCCTCGACCTGCTCGTCGTCGACGAGGCCGGGCAGTTCTCGCTCGCGCCGACCATCGCGTCCTCGATCGCCGCGACCCGACTCCTGCTGTTGGGGGACCCGCAGCAGCTCCCGCAGGTCTCGCAGGGCTCGCACCCGGAGCCCGTCGACGAGTCGGCGCTGGGCTGGCTGGCCGACGGCGAGCACGTCCTGCCGCCGGAGTTCGGCTACTTCCTGGCCCGCACCCGGCGCATGGAGCCGGCGCTCACCGAGTCCGTGTCGGCGTTGTCCTACGACGGGCAGCTCGCGTCGATGGTGTCCGGTCGGCACCTCGACGGCATCGACGCGGGCGTGCACCCCGTGCCGGTCGTGCACGCGGGCAACACGACCTCGTCACCGGAGGAAGCCGCCCGCGTGGTGGCCCTCGTCGGCGATGTCGTCGGCCGCACGTGGACCGACGGCGACTCCACCAGGTCGTTGACCGACGAGGACGTCATCGTCGTCGCCCCGTACAACGCGCAGGGTGCCCTGATCCGTCAGGAGCTCGACCGTGCAGGCTTCACCGGTACCCAGGTCGGCACGGTCGACCTGTTCCAGGGCCGCGAGGCCGTGGTGTCGATCGTGTCCCTGGCAGCGTCGAGTGCAGCCGACATCCCGCGCGGGCTGGACTTCCTGCTCATGCCGAACCGGCTGAACGTCGCGATCTCGCGGGCGAAGTGGGCGGCGTACCTCGTGCACTCGCCGGCGCTGACCACGGGGCTCCCGCCCTCGATCGCCGGCCTGTCGCTGCTGTCCCGCTTCATCGAGCTCGTCCAGCCCCGGCAGTGACCGGCGTGCGTCAGCCCGATTCGACCGTGCCGACCGTGGAGCTGTAGGTGGCGACGGCACCGAACTCGGCGCCGATGATCGTGACGGACCACGCGGAGCCGTCCGGTGCGACCGAGTAGAGCACGCGGGCGCCGTCCGGAACGGCAGCGAGCCCGGTGCCGTCAGGCAGCAGGATCCGCTCCGGCGTGCTCATCCCGACCGACAGCGACGGTGGGAACGGACCGGTCCCGAACGACTGCTTCATGACGAAGGCGAGCGTTCCGGCGCTCTGCACGACGGCCGACCGCTCGATGTCGGCAGTCGTCGCCGCCGGTGGTAGGGCTGGTGCTGGTGCTGGTGCTGGTGCTGGTGCTACTGCTGGCGCTGCGGTCTCCGCCGGTGCGGCGGGTGCCGACCGTTGCGGAACCACCGTCGCGTCGATGGAGGTGCTCCGGCTGTCGAGGGGGAGCGAGAGCGCCGGCAGGTGGACGCCGGAACCGGCCAAGGCCGACCCGATGACCGCGTACGCCATGAGCGCCGTCCCGACGCTGCCGAGGATCGCCCCTCCGCGACCGAACGCCCGCGAAGCAGCCGATCCCCATCGTGCGGTCTTGACGGCCTGCACGCCGAACACGATCGCCGAGATACCGATGGTCGACACGATGAACCCCGTCTGGATCCCCGACTGTTGCGGCTCGACGAGTGCGACGACCACGCTGCCGGCACCGAGCAGCATGGAGAGCGTCGCGAAGGCCCAGGGCCTCGTCCGCCTGCGTGGTGTCGCGTTCAGCAGCGGCGATGGTGCGTGGAGTGTCGGCAGCCTGCGCGCACCACTTCGCGAGGGCCCTGACGAGTACTCCGGAGGGGACCAATCTCGTGGTCCAGGCCCGCCCAACGGCATCGTCGTTCCCCCGTCCGTTCAGTACGACGAACCCATCCTGGCGGTCGACGCGGAGGTGAGCGATCCCCAGAACTGGGTTGACGGACTGGCCACGGCTGAACCCTGCGGGCCGGTACGATCACGGGTTCTCGGCCCTTGATTGGTATGCCTATTCTAGCGTTCGTCGAGTGGCGACGGCATGCCGCCGGCAGCCGCCCGGGCACTCCGCTCGGAAGGGGCCTCAGCCGTCGACCGTCGGGACGCCACCCTGCATCTGCACCCGCATCTGGGCGAGGACGTCGGCGTGCAGGAAGTTCGCTTCGGCCGCACTGGTGGGGTCGACCACGATGCCGAACTCCTCGGGCAGCGCGGTCACGAGCTCGGACATCGGAACCGGTCGCCCCTCGGCGTCGGGCAGGCCAGCGGCGAGTTCGGCGGGGTCGGTGAAGACGGGCACGAACGGCTTGTCACGGATCATGACGTGGGCGACGCTGCCCGCCTCCGGAGTGCCCGCCGGCTTCCAGGGGACCCACGCCGCGCTGCGCAGGAAGCCCGCCGGCGAGGCTGCCATCCGGCGGCGGAGTTCGGCGGCCGCGGTGGGCGGGGTCTTGTCGACGCCTCGGCCGAAGGCGGATCCGTTCGTCTCGTCGTTGCTCACGCCAACCATGCTGTCACGCTGGACGGACACGGCGGGGCCGAGCCGGGCCTCCAGGTCGTCACCCGGCGCACGAGGAGGTGCGCCGGGCGTCGGACCGGTGCGGCTCAGTACGCGGCCGACTGCCCGCCGTCGATCGGGACGACCGTCGCGTTGACGTAGGACGCGTCGTCGGACAGCAGGAACGCGACGACGGCGGCGATCTCGGGGGCTTCGCCGTAGCGCTTCGTCGGGTTGACCTGGATGAACTCCTCGGCGGCCCTGCGGGGGTTCTCCGCGTCGAGCTGCTTCATCGAGTTCTCGACCATCGGCGTCCAGATGGCTCCGGGCGCGATGGCGTTGATGCGGATGCCGTAGCGGCCGTACTCGACGGCGGAGTTGCGGGTCAGGCCGACGACGCCGTGCTTGGCGGCGGCGTACCCGGACTGGTTGCCGATGCCCCGGATGCCGCCGACGCTCGCGGTGTTCACGACCATGCCGGAGCCCTGCTCGCGCATGACCTTGAGGACCTTCTCGAGCCCGAGGAACACGCCACGCAGGTTGATCGACACGACCTTGTCGAACTCGGCGGCCGTGAACGACTCGGTGGGGTTCTGCTTGCCCTCGATGCCGGCGTTGTTGAAGAAGCCGTCGATGCGGCTGAAGCGCTCGGTGGTGGCTGCGACGTAGGCGTCGACCTGGGCCTCGTCGGACACGTCGGCGACGGTGGTCAGGACCTGGGCGTCGGGGGTGGCCTCGAGCACGGCGGCCTTCGATGCCTCGAGTCCCTGCTCGGAGACGTCGACGAGGGAGAGCGCAGCGCCCTCGGCGGCCAGGCGGACGGCGGTTGCACGTCCGAGGCCGGAGCCGCCGCCGGTGATGAGGACGACGCGGTCGGCGAAGCGGGACGTGCTGGTGCTGGTTTCGGGCATGGGGAGGCCTCCTGAGGTCTTCGACGATGAATTCCCTTTAGGCTACACCTGTCGTTTTGCAGGGTGTGCTGGCGACGTCAGCTCGTGATGACCGTGGTCGTCGTCGCGGTGGTCGCCGCCATGATGACGATCATCGCCGCGGCCTGGATCTCCTCGAGCACGGCCTTCACCGCGGGGCTCGCCCAGGTGCCCGAGGTGATCTCCTTCACCAGGCCCTTGTCGACGGCGCCGAACTGCTTGCGGAGCGTGTTCGTCGCGTCGAGCAGCCCGATGACCGCAGCGGAGAACGGTGTCGGGGTCGCCCGCCGAGCCAGGACGTCCGCGATGCCCGATCGCAGCAGTGCCTCCGGGGCTCCGTCGCGCTCCGGGTGCTTCGTGGTGGGGAAGAGCCCGAGCACCTTGCCCTGCTCGACGCTGATGGTCCCTCGCTCGACGAGTCCGGCGAAGACGTCGTCGCGGAGCCGCTGCTTCCCGAGCCGACTCACCCACCACTTCGCCTTGCGGGGCGCGCCGGACGCTGCGATCGAGCCGACGACACCGTCGAGCACCGGGTCGCCCGTGGCGGCGCCGTCGACGACGGTGACCAGGCCGTTCTGCAGCGAGACGGAACCGCGGAGCGCCAGGTCGGCGAGGACCGCTCCCGCGAGACCGGTGTCCAGTGTCTGCCCGTCGAGGGACTTGCGGCCGTCGGGTTCGACCTGGAGGAGCGCGAACGCCTGCGGGACCGTGAGTTGCTCAGCCATGTCCGCAGCCTGCCACGCGGGGCGGAGGTGCGCCGGGCCTCCAGGTCGACACTCAGCGGCGGCAGACCGCCTGACGTCAGCAAGCGCCGAGCACCCGCTCCATCGCATCGCGCTCGGCGGGCACGACCCACAGGCGGTACTCGGCCTTCACGGACACCTGGTGCTCGATGTAGGTGCAGCGGAAGGCCTTGTTCGCGGGCAGCCAGGTCGCGGCGTCGCCCGAGCGCTTCTGCGAGTTCGACCGGCCGTCGACGGCGAACAGGTTCGACGGGTCGTTCGCCAGGGCCTCCCGCTCCGACTGACTGAGCTGCTGGGCACCGGTGCGCCAGGCGTTCTCGAGCGCGACGACGTGGTCGATCTGCACGAGGGTCGAGGTCGTGTTGCCGCGCACGAAGTCGATCGTCGCCCCGGTGTACGGCGAGACGAGCGTGCCGGTCATCACCTTGCACGGACCCTGGCGCACGATGCCGCTGAGGTCGCGCGCGAGCACGTCGTTCCGGGTGTCGCAGCCGTTGTGGTCGACGTCGATCCACGCGCTGCCGAACTCGCCCGTGCGGTCGTAGCCGGTGCCGGCGGCCTTGCCCTTGACGGGCAGCGTGGCGAGGAGCGCGCGGGCGTCCGCAGCGTCGGTGTCGGTCGACGTGCTGACGGTCGGATCCGTCGCATCCGTCGCATCCGTCGCAGCCGTCGGATCCGTCGGACCCGTCGGACTGGAGGCCCGGCTCGGCTCCGGTGCGTCGCTCTCGGTGCCGACCGTGGCCGTGGCGACCGCCGTGGGCCCGGCGGCCGCGTCGGCGTCCGGTCCGAGGACGCCGGTGGCGTCGAGCGCGTAGCCGCCGACCGCGAGGGCCAGGACGACGAGGACGGAGGTGAGGCTGATGCGGGTACGGCGGCGTCGGCGGGACGTCATGGGTGCGTGGAACTCCTGGTGGTGCGGTGGTGCGGTGGTGCGGCGCCGGGGTAGCCCGGACGATGGTGCCGGAGATCGATCATGCCGCAGACCTCGGACACGGCTGCGGACCGCCACGCTCTGAACGGCCGAACGACCACGGCGTAGACAGGTCCGCATGACCGATTACGCGAATCCGTCCGTGTCCGTCACCGGTGGGTCGATGCCGCTCCTGGGCTTCGGCACCTGGCAGATCCCCGACGGCGAGGCCCCCGCCGCCGTCGGCGAAGCACTGGCGGCCGGGTACCGCCACATCGACACCGCCACCGGCTACAGCAACCAGCGCGGTGTCGGCAAGGCCCTCGCCGAGTCCGGCCTGGCCCGCGACGACGTGTTCGTGACGACGAAGTTGCCGCCGGACAACGCCGACCGCGTGCGCGAGACCGTCGAGGAGAGCCTCGACCAGCTCGGCCTCGACCACCTGGACCTCTGGCTCGTGCACTGGCCGCCGAACGGCGAGGCCCGCCCGGACGTGTGGGAGCAGGTCGTCCAGGCGCAGGTCGACGGACTGACCCGAGCCGTGGGTGTGAGCAACTACTCGCTCGACCAGATCGATGAGCTCGTCACCGCGACCGGCACCGCCCCGGCCGTGAACCAGATCAAGTGGAGCCCGGTCGAGTACGACCAGACGATCGCTGACGGGCTGGCCGAGCGCGGGGTCGTGCTCGAGGGCTACAGCCCCTTCAAGGCGAGCAACCTGCAGGACCCGACGCTGCTCGACATCGCCACCGCGCACGACGCCGACAGCGCTCAGGTCATCGTCGCGTGGCACGTCGCGCACGGCTTCGTCGTCATCCCGAAGTCGTCGAACCCGGAGCGCATCCGGTCGAACGCCGCCGGTGCCCGCATCGAGCTGTCGGCGGACGAGGTCGCGGCGATCGACGCGCTCGCACGCTGACGCGCCCGCCCGCCGACGCCCGCGCCCGCTGACACCCGTGCTCGCGCTCGCCTGACCGCTCCCGCGCGTCAGGCGAGCAGCGAGCGGATGTCGTCGGCGGTCAGGTCGTCGGCGAACAGGGCGTCGTCGTCGATCATCGTGGCGAACAGCTCGGCCTTGCGCGCGGCGAGTGCCAGGACCTTCTCCTCGATGGTGTCCTCGGCGATGAAGCGCTGCACGCTGACCGACCGGGTCTGCCCGATGCGGTGGGTGCGGTCGACGGCCTGGGACTCGGCGGCGGGGTTCCACCACGGGTCGAGCACGAACACGGTGTCCGCCTCGGTCAGGGTGAGCCCGAAGCCGCCGGCCTTCAGCGAGATGAGGAACGCGGGCGCGGTGCCCTGCCGGAAGCGCTCGATCACCTGTGGGCGTTTGCGCGTCGAGCCGTCGAGGTACTCGTAGCCGACGCCCCGTTCGTCGAGGGCATCGGACACCATCCGCAGGAACGACGTGAACTGGCTGAACACCAGGGCGCGTCGGCCCTCGGCCGCGAGCTGCTCGAGCTCGTCGAGCAGCAGGTCGAGCTTGGCGGACGGGATCGGCGTCGACGGCGACAAGGGCGAGTCCGACCCGCTCGAGACCAACGCCGGCGACAGCGCGAGCATCCGCAGCAGCGTCAGCGACCGGAACACGATCATCCGGTTCTTCGACAGGTCGTCGATCAGGTCGAGGACCTTCAGTCGCTCGCGGTTGAGCGTGCGCTCGTACAGCTCGCGGTGCGCGGGGTCGAGCGTGACCCGGACGACCTGTTCCTGCTTCGGCGGCAGGTCGGCGGCGACGGCCTGCTTCGTCCGGCGGAGCATGAGCGGCCGGATCCGCCGCCGGAGCTTCGCGGTGAGCTGTTGGCGCGCTTCGCCCCGGAGCTCGGGGGAAGCGAGCGGCTTCACGTAGTCGTCGCCGAACCGGGTCCAGGTGGACAGCAGCCCGGGCGCGACGATGTGGAACAGCGCCCACAGGTCGGTGAGCCCGTTCTCGAGCGGGGTGCCGGTGATCGCGAACTTCACGGGTGCCTGCAGCTCGGACGCCACCCGGTGGGTCTGCGACTGCGGGTTCTTCACGAACTGCGCCTCGTCGAGCACGAGTGCCGACCACGGCAGGTCGGTCCACGCCTGCGAGTCGAGCCGGAGCAGCGCGTACGAGGTGACGACGACGTCGGCCTGCGAGGCCGTGCGGGCGACGAGACCGGGGTCCTTCAGTGACGTCGAGGTGACGGCCGCCACCCGCAGTGACGGCGTGAACTTCGCCGCCTCGGCCACCCAGTTGCCGACGACCGAGGTCGGCGCGACGACGAGGAACGGCGGCCCGTCGGGTTCCGCGGCTCGACGGGCGGCCACCATCGCGAGCACCTGCAGGGTCTTGCCGAGGCCCATGTCGTCGGCGAGCACCCCGCCGATGCCGTGCGCCGCCAGGAACGACAGCCAGGCGAACCCGGCGCGCTGGTACGGGCGCAGTTCGGCGTGCACGGTGTCCGGCACCGGGACGTCACCCGGGGGAGTCGCCCCCATCAGCCCCGCGGTGATCGCCTGCCAGCGCTCGTCGTGCGAGGTCTCGTCGGCGAGCAGGTCGAACTCGGTCCACAGCCCGGCCTGCAGCGGCGTCACCTGGATCGGCTGGTCGGGCTGCCACTCGTCGAGGTCGCGGGCCTCGTCGATGAGTTCCTTGAGCCGGTCGAACGCGGGATCGGCGAGCGACAGGTACGAGTTGTCCACGAGCTTGAGTCGCCGCTGCCGACCGGCCAGCGCGGTGAGCAGCGGGGTGAACGGGATCTGCTTGCCGTTCACGCTCACGATGATGCCGAGGTCGAACCAGTCGTGCTTGTCCGACGGCATCGTCGTGACGCGGATGTGCGGCCGCCCGCTCAACCGCTCGTAGTCGAGGCGCTCACCCTGCACCACCGTGCGGACGCCGAGCGCCGGCAACTCGGGCAGGAACTCGTTCGCGAACACCGCGACGTCGGCCCCGTCGATGGTGCCGTCCTGGAACCAGTCCAGTCCGCCACCGGGTCCGGCAGGGCGGACGGGAGGCTCGCCCGCAGTCGCGTCGTCGGTTCGCGCTGTCGACGTGGCGGGTTCCAGGGCCGCGGGCACGTCGGCGTCGGCGGTCGCCGCCTCGGTGCCGGCCGGAACGTCGGTGCTGGCTGGAACGTCGGTGCTGGCTGGATCGTCCGCGGCGCGGAGCCCGGACAGGTCGGGGAGCGGACCGTGCAGCGACACCGGGTCCTTGCGGCCGTCGACGTGCCAGCGCCAGTGCAGGTGCACCCGGTCGTCGGTGCGGGGTGCCCGGGCCGGCTCGAACGTCGCCGTCAGGACGAGTTCGGGCGGGGTGCGCTCGGGCAGCTCCACCGACCCGTCGGAGCTGACGAGCCCGAGGGCACCGCGCAGCCGGGGCGACCAGTCGGCCAGGAACTCGTCGACCTCGGCCGTCGGGACCGTGATGCGGGTGCCCTCGAGGAGCATGCGCCGTTGGTCGTCGGGGACGGGCGCCGGGGTCGGTGCGAGCCCGACGGTGAACTCCGGGCTCTCGCGGAACACGTACACGCCGTGGTCGCCGACCATCCGCGCCGCACCGGGGACGACCGGGCGGCCGTCGAGCACCGCGCTCGCGCCGATCACCACGGCGTCGTCGTGCCGGGCGACACCGGGCCGAGAGACGTCGAGCAGCACCTGGGCCCGCTCGCCGAGGACCACCCCGCCCTCGCGCTTGCCGGTCACGAAGGCGATGTCGAGCCCCGACGCCTGCCGGAGCAACGGCCACAGCAGCGGGCTGCGGAAGTCGTCGAGGTGCAGCCAGTCGCTCTCGCCGGGCAACCCCGCGAGCTGACCCGCACGGTGCAGGGCCGCGAGCTGCATGAACCACCCGTGCTGCTCGGCGCCGAGGCCCAGGCGGTTCTGCGAGTAGGGGAGCGTGCCCCAGGTGAGCTGCCCGCGCACCCAGTTGCCGGCGTCGCTGCGGGTCACCGGTCGGACCCCGAGCCGGACCGTGCGGGACGGCGCCGGCAGGGCTCGGCCGGCGGCCCGGGCGCGGGCCGCGAGGGCGGCGGGGACCGCGTCACGCAACTCGAACTGGAGACCCATCCGGGTGCCCTGCGGGGCGACCGCCTGCTCGTCGTCACCGGCGAGGCGGGCGAGGTCGTGCCTCCAGTCCGAGGGCGGCGGAGCCGTCGCTTCCGGACGCGGGCCGGCGTTGGCGGCCAGGGCACGCGCGTTGATGGTGAGCAGTGCGGCGGCGACGTGTTTGCAGTCGCCGCCGAGGGGACAGCTGCACGAGCTGCGGACCGGGCGGATGAAGTCGCCGCGGGCCACGGTCATGTCGATGCGGCACTCGTAGGGGTCGTCGGCGGTGCCCGAGACGGTCGCCGTGACGGTGCCGTCGTCGGCGTTCCAGACGGCATCGTCGACCAGACCGGCGCGCACGACGTCGCGTGCGCGACCGAAGGTCTGCGGCCCGACGAAACGGATGACGTCGACGGCGTCGATCATCGGGGCTGCTGGCACGGGTCAATCGTGCCAGCTGCCACCGACGCGCGGAGCCGCCGACCCGAACGGCACACATCGAGCAGGGCTACCGTCTGCGTGGACGGGCGACGACTGCTCGCCGCTCTCCACTCGATTGGACACGCTCATGCCGGACCGCTTGCGGTGGGTGCACGATTCTGCAGACCACTGGAACGTGTGGCTCGGCTCCGAGGTCGTCTGCGACGTCACCCGGACGGACCAGTTCACGGTGGACTCGCCGGACCACTCGATCAACGGGGCGCACTCGTCGCTCGAGAGCGCTGCGGCGCAGGTGCAGGGCTGGGTGCGCTGGAGCGGACGCTAGGGCGTCTGTTCGCTACGGCTTCGTCGTGTTCGTGGGGTCGGCCGCGGCCAGCTCCGTGACGAACTCCGTTGACCTCCGGACGATCTGGCCGAGTTCCTTCATTCCCGACGGGCAGGAGCGCCACGACGGAAACGCCCCCACCCTGCGAGGGTGGGGGCGTTCGTGCTTCCGGTTCGGAGCGTGCCTCAGGAGGAGGGTGTGACCTGCCCCTGGAGAGCAATCGCCTTCCACAAGTCGAACGTGCGGTCGTTGCCCTTCGTGACCGACCCGTAGAGCGCGAGTGCAGCCTGGAACTGCTCGCTGTTCAGCGAGCGGAAGTAGCCCGGTCCGATGATTGCGCTGCCACGCGTTTCACCCTGGATGATCTTCATGATGTGCCTTTCGTCAGAGTTGAGCTGTTAGAAGCGAACGCTTTGCCCCTGCAGGGCGACGGCTTTCCACACGTCGTACTGCCTGGTCGTACCCTTGTGCGCGGGGCCGAGCAGCACCGTTGCGGCGGAGACGAACTCGTCGGTCGCCAGCGTCCGGTAGTAACCGGGACCGATCACCGCGGTGGTGCGGTCCGGCGCGGCGATCACGACCATTCCGTCGTCGTCGGTTTCGACCTCTGGACTGGTCGGTTCGACCGCGGAGTAAGCCCTTGTGTAGTTGAAGTGCCAGTTCTCGTTCCCGTAGACCGCGAAACCGTAGGTCGCGCAGGTCGACCGCAGCCACGCGAGGTTTGCGGAGGTCATGTCGGCCTGCAGGAAGTCGACCGCGGCTCCCCAACCATGGTTCGAGGTGCCCGGCTCGGCACCGAGATCGGGGTTGTGACCCCAGTAGTCCCACCAGTACTGCTGGCCCGCGAGGCTGCGGTACCCCTCGTTGACGCGGAGGTAGGCACCGAAGTGCGACCGGAACGCCTTGAGCCACGACAGCAGGTCTCGGGCCGCATCGGGCCTCATGTAGACCTTCGCCAGCGAGCCCGGGAAGCTGTTCGCCACCACCCCCGGGTAGTCGACGATGGTCAGCGCATCGAGCGGGATCTGACCGTTGGAGTAGCCGCCCCAGCCGGTCGCCAGAACGGACATCTGCCCGGACGCTGATGCCTCGGGATACGCCGCCGTGGAAGACGACGCCGAGGCGGCTGTCCCACGCAGCAGGTCCGAACCGAGAGCGGCGGAAGCAACCGCAGCTCCCGCGAAACCCAGCATCTGGCGCCGACTTGGCTGCGTCAACGCCCCATTTCTTTCCGTCATCATTCCCCTAGTCATTTGATCACGAGCTGTCGGCATTGATCAGCTGCATGAACCCTCTCAGAGGGCAGAACGACTGCACTACCCCGCGTTCAGGGGGTGGCGCCGAGGTGCATTCCTGTCAGGCTTGCGCGCAATACTCGACGCGGCTGAGTCGTCGGTAACCCACATCGTCACCCCGCTCGAGGCGAAGGACGTCAAGGAGTTCCACCGCCCTGCCGCGTCCGCCTGCTGAGCTCGACCGCCGATTCTGCGGACGATCTGCGGTCTACGGGGTCTGAGGCGCCTCGGTTGCCGCCAGCTTGCTGTGCTTCCGCGAGTAGCCGAAGTACACGCCCAGTCCGATCGCGAACCACACCGCGAACCGCACCCACGTCTCCCACTGCAGGAACGTCACGAGCCACAGCGACGCGATGACGCCGATGATCGGGATGACGGGCATGAACGGCAACCGGAACTGACGGTCGAGGTCGGGCTGGCGGTAACGGAGCACGATCACCGCGGAACAGACCACCACGAACGCGAGCAGGATCCCGATGTTCGTGAGCTCGGCGACGACACCGATGGGCAGGACGCCCGCCAGGATCGCCGACGCGATGCCGAGGATCCACGTGACGCGGGTCGGGACGTGGCGCTTCGGGTCGGTCTTCGAGAACCACTTCGGCATCAGGCCGTCGCGGCTCATCGAGAACCAGACGCGGCTGGCGCCGAGCATGAACGTGACGAGGACCGTGACGATGCCGACGATGGCGCCGATCGCGATGACGTTCGCGACACCACCGAGGCCGACCGATGCGAACGCCGACGAGAAGCCCGAGGCCGGGTCGATGTCGGTGTACTTCTGCATCCCGGTCAGCACCAGGGTCGCCAGCACGTACAGGACCATCGAGATGCCGAGGGACAGCAGGATCGCCTTCGGCATGTGCTTGCGGGCGTCGACGGACTCCTCGGCCGCGGTGGACATGGCGTCGTAGCCGAACACCGCGAAGAACACCGTCGCGGCACCGGTCATCACGCCGCCGAACCCGAACGGGAAGTAGGGGGAGTAGTTCGCGCTGTTGATGTGGAACACGCCGAGCACGACGATGAGGACGACGAGTGCGACCTTGATGCCGACCGCGACGAACTCGAACCGGGCGGCGCTGCGGATGCCGCGGGTGAGCACGAACGCGGTGACCAGGCACAGGATGATCGCGAAGACGTCGATCACGTGGCCGTCACCGGTGCCGGGCGCGCCGAGCATCCACGCGGGCAGGTCGATGCCGAACTGGCCGACCAGGAACCCGACGTAGCCGGAGATGCCGATCGCGACCACCGCCACGATCGCGGTGTACTCGAGCAGCAGGTCCCAGCCGATGAACCACCCGACGATCTCGCCGAGGACCGCGTAGCCGTACGTGTACGCGCTGCCGGCCTTCGGGATGAGGCCGGCGAACTCGGCGTACGAGAGCGCTGCGGCAGCACTCGCGACGCCGGCGACCAGGAAGCTGATGAGGACCGCGGGACCGGCGACGCCGTTCGCCACGGTGCCGGCGAGGGTGAAGATCCCCGCGCCGATGATGCCGCCGATGCCGATCGCGGTGAGCTGCCAGAGGCCGAGGTGCCGTTTCAGGCCACCCTCGGCTCCGGTGTCGTCATCGATCGTCTCGATGGGCTTCCGTCGGAAGAGCGTGCGTGTCGTCGTCGTCACCCGCCCATGGTGCACCTTGTGGCGGTCTCGTGCGCGGGCGGCGGGCCGCGCCGAGTCTCGGGCTGAGCGACAGTTCCCGCGCCGCCGGGCCCGTGAAGTGTCGCCCAGCCCGAGACTCGGGCCCGCCCGGCCGAGACTCGTGCCGGCCCCGCCGAGCCCGACCGCAGCCGCACGGCGTAGACACGATCCCATGCGCCATCCCACACGGATCGAACCCGGCCCCGGACAGGAATCGGTCTGGGACTACCCCCGCCCGCCCGCCGTCGAGCCCGTCACCGCCCGCGTCGTCGTCCGGTTCGGCGGCACCGTCGTGGCCGACACGACCGATGCCGTGCGGGTCCTCGAGACGTCGCACCCGCCGGTGTACTACCTGCCGATGGCCGACCTCGACCTCCGCCCCGCCCAGGGGTCGAGCATGTGCGAGTTCAAGGGCCGGGCGCGGTACTTCGACGTGGTCGGCGGGGACGGCACCGTCGCTAGTCGCGCCGCCTGGAACTACCCGACGCCCGAGCCGGGGTACGAGTCGCTCCGGGACCGCGTCGCGATCTACCCGTCGGCGATGGACTCGTGCGAGGTCGGCGGCGAGGTCGTGCAGTCGCAGGACGGTGACTTCTACGGCGGCTGGATCACGTCGGACGTCGTCGGACCGTTCAAGGGCGCGCCCGGCACGCTCGGCTGGTGAGCCGTCGCTCGGCTGGTGACCCGCGTCAGCGGTTCGCGTAGGGCGACCAGAACGGCGGTGGGAACGCCCCGGCGGTCGCGATGACGAGCAGCTGCCAGAGGATCATGACCAGCCCGGCCACGCCGATGACGATGCCGATCCACGCCCAGACCTGCACCGCCCGGCGACGGCGACCGGCGATGACGATCGCGCGCCAGCCGCTCAGCACGCAGACGATGCCGAACGCAGCACCGAGCAGGACGTGCCGGACCGTGCCCTGCGCCGGCACGATGATGCCGAGGTAGAACGCGACCGGGCCGAGCAGCACGGCGAACGTCGCTGGGGCTGCTGGCGGTTCGTGGTCCCGAGAGGGTGCTCCCATACGTCTGAATGTACCGAGCCGGTCGGGTTCCGTACACGTGCGAGCACCGTCGCCCGGGAGCAGGCACGATGGAGGCATGCGTTCCTTCCTCCGCGTCCTGCTCGGCCTGGCGCTCGTGTTCGCCGGCACGAGTCACCTCACCTTCGCGCGCAAGGAGTTCACGGCCCAGGTTCCGGAGTTCGTGCCGCTCTCCGAGGACGCCACCGTGCTGGCCTCGGGTGTTGCCGAGATCACCCTCGGTTCGGCGCTCGTGCTCGCGCCGAAGCCGGCCCGTCGCTTCGTCGGCTCCGTCGCTGCGCTGTTCTTCACGGTGATCTTCCCGGGCAACCTGTCGCAGTGGGTCAACCGCCGCGACGCGTTCGGCCTGGACACCGACGAGAAGCGCGTCGCGCGCCTCTTCGGGCAGCCGCTGCTCATCGCCGCGGCCCTCTGGTCCACGCGCGGCCGGCGGTCCTGATGGACGCGCCCGCCCGGTCGTCCGGTCCGGCCGACGCCGGTTCGGCTCCCGGGTCCGGGCCGGAGTCCGTTCCAGGGGCGCGTCTCGATCCGCTCGGGTCGGCTCCGGCACGGTTCGGACGGGAGGCCCGCCACCCCCTGGCAGGCCGCCGCCGCGTCGCGGACATGGTCGCCTCCATCGCCCTGCTCGTGGTGCTGACGCTCGAAGCGTTGGCAGCTGGGTGGGGCATCAAGCTCATGTCGTTGGCGTTCGTGTCGTGCGCTGCCCCGGGGAACACCTGCAACGTGGGGCTCGGCGACTCGGTCGTTACGGTCGGGCCGATCCTGATCGCGCTGGTGCTCGTCGCCTCGATCGTGGTGTGCATCCTGCGGCTGGTGCGGCGTCGGCTGGCGTGGCCGGTCGTGCTCGTCGGGATGGCCGCCGTCGTCGCGGTGTTCTTCGCGGCGCTGCTGCTCATCGAGAGCTCGGTGACGCACGGCATCTGAGGGGTGCTGCCTTCCCGAGGTTCCGAAATCTCGGCATGTCGGCGCCCTGTTCGTCGAGGTCTGGAACCTCGGGGATCAGCGTGCGGCACGTCGTGGAACCTCGCCGAGCCGGTCGGGTTCGGACTGGAGGCCCGTCCAGCGTCGTTCTCGCGCTGGTCGAACGTCTGCACCGCGACGACCGCGGGGGCGTCGCGATCGCCGAAGTCGGACGGCTCGCGGCCTCAAGTCTTCCTCCACAGGTGGCTGCGGCGGCGAGGTTGTCCACAGATGCGCACGGTGGCCGTCTGTGGGCGGGCCGGGTTCGCGACGCTGGAGTCATGCCTGACACCGACACCCTCGACCGCCTGATCCGAACCCCTGTCCGTACCGACGACGACGTCGTTCAACTCGTCGCCGCCCTGGTCGACCGCCCGGTGCGCCGGCAGTGCTGGGTGGTGTTCCTCGACGAGCTCGGGATGTCGATCCCGTTCCTGCTGCCCATCGCCGACCTGCCCTACCAACCGGACGAGCACGTCAGCGACTTCGCGTCGTTGATCTCCGAGATCGTGGGGCAGCTCGGCGCGGTCGACGTCGTCCTCGCGTGGGAGCGGCCCGGTGTCGACCGCGTGCACCCGGTCGACTGGGAGTGGGTCGACGCGTGCGCCTGCGCCCTCGACGAGCACGCGATCCGGCTGCGCGCGCAGGTCATCGTCCACGACGGCGGCGCCGCGATGATCGAACTCGACGAGCACGACCAGGACGAGGACGTCGCGTGACCGGCGCGCCCAGCGGTCGCGTGACCGGTCAGCCCTGCGGGGCGGTGTCCGGCACGGTCTCGCCCGTCAGCCCCTCGACGACGGCCTTCGCCGCCGGCCAGGACTTCGCGTAGTGCTCGGGGTCCGAGTTGATCTGCACCGCGTGCGCCATCTGCGTCGGCGTCATCGTCTTCCAACCGGGGACCTTGACGAGCTTCGCGTAGAACATCGACGCCGCCGTGTACGGGTCCATCCGCTGCTCGTACGTGCCCCAGGCGCCGTTGTCGCGCTGCTGGAACAGTCCGCGGCTGTCCGGTCCCGCAGCGTCGCCGTGGTCCAGGTTCACCAGACTCGACTCGCCGATCGCCGTCATGACCCCGACGGCCTGGGTGTGCGGCCCGATGCCGACCGCCTTCGCGGCCTGGATCACCGACGCGGCGTTCACCAGACGGTCCTGGCAGAAGCCCGCGATGGGGCCGGCGGGGACGACCATGCCGCCGACGGTCTTGGAGGCGACCTTCGGGCACGTGGGGGTGGCGTCGGCGGCGCTGGACTTCGCGATGCCGGCGATCGAGTTGACCGCGATCACAACGAGCACCACGACGCCGATCCCGACGACCACGATGCCCGCGCCGAACACCGACGCGAGCGTGATGCCGACACGGCGCATGACGGGACCTCTCGACGGACGGGGTGGGGCAGGCGGAGCACGACGAGCGTACGGGCGCCGCCTGGGAACCGCACCCGCCCGATCGGGGGCCGCCGTGACGCACTGACGGTCCTGGTGCACCGAACACGGGGTTCGGGTACCAAGACCGTCAGCCGCGACGTCAGCGTCGGCGTCGGCGCGACCTGCTCCGACCCCATCCGCCGGCGGACAGGGAGATGAGCGCGATGGCGGCGATGACGATCGTCCAGATGACGGCGGTCGCGTCCATCAGACGTCGCGGTGGTCGTGCGGCGGGTGCTGCACCTTCGTCGGTTCGGTGACCAGGCCGGTCGGGGCCTTCTCGGGCTGCTTGCGACCGTGCGTGAACCAGGTCAGGATCCACAGCAGCACACCCAGGGCCAGCAGTGCACCGGCGATCTGGTACTGCTGCGGGTCACGGCCGGACGAGAACGGCAGCACGAGCCACAGACACGTGATGATGCCGATGACGGGGATGATCACGCCGGCTCGGAAGTGCTTGTGGTCGACCTTGTCGCGGCGGAGCACGAGCACCGTCAGGTTCACGACGGCGAACACGGTGAGCAGCAGGAGCGAGGTCGTGCCACCGAGGACCACCACGATCGGGGAGTCCGGGTCGAGCGAGACCCAGCCGATGAGCAGCAGGGAGATCGCGGTGGTGAAGACGATCGCGTTCGACGGGGTGCGACGGGCGGGGGAGATGCGGGCCAGGAAGCCCGGCAGCACGCCCTGCTTGCTCATGCCGTACAGCAGTCGCGACGCCATCATCATGTTGATCAGGGCGGTGTTGGCCACGGCGAACATCGAGATGAACGGCAGCAGGTCGGCGATCGGGAAGTCCGGGGCGGCGGTCTGCACGACGGTCACGAGCGGGGTCTCGTTGCCGGCGAGCTCACCGATCGGCACGACGGCGACGGCGCAGATCGACACGAGCGTGTAGATCACGGCCGTGATGCCGAGGCCGGTGAGCATCACCTTCGGGAAGATGCGCGAGGGGTCCTTGGTCTCCTCGGCCATGTTCACCGAGTCCTCGAAGCCGACCATCGCGAAGAACGCCAGCGACGTCGCCGTGGAGATCGACATGAGCAGGGTCTTGTCCTCCGGGGTCTCGAACATCACCACCCGTGAGAAGTCCGCGTTGCCACCCGCGATCGCCCAGAAGCCGATCAGGATCACCATGACGAGACCGGACAGCTCGACCAGGGTGAGGACCACGTTCGTCTTCACGCTCTCACTGACACCGCGGAAGTTGATCGCCATCACCGCGAGCATGAAGCCCATGGCGATGAGCATCACGACGGCGTTCGGCAACTCGAGGCCGAACCCGACACCGAGGTTGGCGGCGAACGCCCGCGACGCCGTCGACGCCGAGGTGATGCCGGAACACATCACGATGAAGGTCACGATGAAGGTGATGAAGTGGACGCCGAAGGCCTTGTGCACGTAGAGCGCAGCGCCCGCGGTCTGCGGGTACTTCGTCACGAGTTCGAGGTACGAGAACGCTGTCAGCAGGGCGACCGCGAAGGCGATGAGGAAGGGGAGCCACGCTGCTCCTCCGACCTCTGCCGCGACCTGACCGGTGAGCGCGTAGACACCCGTTCCCAGGATGTCGCCGACGATGAACAGCAGCAGGAGCTTGGGACCGATGACCCTGCGGAGCTCGGGCTGCTCCTGCTGTGGTCGGTCCGTCTTGGTGGTGGCCATGCGTCACCCTTGCGCGCGAGACGCCTTGCTGTCTAGTCCCACAGGAAGGTTTCTCGCGATCGCAACACGGTCGCTCGGCGACGGATACTCTCCGGGCCATGGAGCACGAGTCGAACACCACCGAAGAGCCCGTCGAGTTCGCCGACTTCAACGCGAAGCTGCTCGTGCTCGACGTCCTCTGCTACGACCTCGACGTCCTCGACCCCTACGACCCGGAAACGGCCGACGAGACGGACGAGGACCTCGACGTCGACGGCCAGGACGACCGGGCCCGTGAGTACTACGACGACCTGGAACTCCTGCCGTCGCACCTGTCGCTCGTCACGGAGATCACCGTCGACACCGACCTCGAGGTGCTCCAGGACGTGCACCCCGGGTGGGAGGGCTCCGACGACCGCTTCGACCCGCAGAACTGGGACGACGTCCTCGACCTGCCGGCACTCCGCACCGTGTACGCAGCTGCGCCGCTGCCCGCCCACGTCGCCGAGGCCCTGGCCGCGAAGGACGTCGAGGTCCGCTCAGCCTGACCGGAGGGACCGGCACAGGGAACTACAGCGAGCGGTCCAACGCTCGCAGCTGCTCGGTGAACTGCTTCGCGCCGCCCTGCGCGGGGTGCCGGACGGCGATCGCCTCGATGCCGGCCAGTGCGAGCGCACCCTGGGCCTTCCGCCCCACCGCGACGACCCGGACCCGGTCGACGCCACCGAGTGCCTCGAGCAGCGCGAGGGCGACGGGCGCTCCCGACCGCACCTCGGCCGGACGGGGCGTGCGGTTCGTCAACCGGTCCGGGGCGACGAACGGGTGGTGCGGGAAGATCGCCCACGCCACGGGGAGCGGCCCGGCCCAGTCGGACAGTGCCGCCTGCACCACGCGCGATGATGCCTCCCACGGAGCGGTCGGCGCCGGCGGCACCAGGTAGTCGGCGCCGAACCGGTCCGTCTCGAGCTCGCGCATGCTCGTGAACGGAATGCCCGTGTTCGTCATGCCCCGCCACCCGGGCGCCTCGGCCACGAGCAGGGTGTCCGCCGCTGGCCCGAACTGCTCCAGGTACCGCTGCAGGTTCGACCGCCGCAACCGCCCCTCGGCCGAACCGAGGTCGTAGAGCGCCTCGGCGTCCGCGTCCGCGGGCACGGCGTCGAGCGCCGCCCAGAACCCCGAGGCGTCGAAACGGCTCACGAGCGGCCGAGCACCCGGCGGTACACGTCCTCGAGCCCCGAAGCCGATCGTTCCCAGCTCAGACGCTCCGCGTGCTCGCGCCCGGCCGAGGACAGCGCGGCCGCGTACCCGGAGTCCGTCAGGATCCGCTCGATCTCGGCAGCCCACACCGACGGCTCACGGGACTCGAGCACGACACCCGTCTCACCGTCGACCACGGCCTCACGCAGCCCCCCGGCAGCCGCGGCCACGACCGGCACCCCGGACGCCGAGCCCTCCAGCGCCACGAGGCCGTACGTCTCGGAGTGCGACGGCACCAGCACGGCTGCCGCGCCACGGAACAGGAACGCCAGGTCGGCACGCGACTGCGGCCCGATGAAGGTGACGCGGTCGGCGATGCCACGCGCGGCGGCGAGCCGACGCAGTTCGTCCACGTAGTCACCCGCCTCGCTCGAAGCATCCCCGGCGATGACCAAGGTGGGACGGGCCTCCTGGCTGATGCCCGCGATCGCCTCGATGGCCAGGTCGAGCCCCTTCAACGGCTGCACGCGAGCCGCCGCGACGACGTAGGGGGTGGCAGCCCGGCGCGCACCCGCGGCCGCGGGACGGAAGACCGACCCGTCGACCCCGGGCGGCACGATCCAGATCCGCGCGTCGGCACCGCCGAGCCGCGTCCGGACCGTCGACGCCTCGGCTTCGGACACCACGACCACCGCATCGGACTCACGCGCCAGCTGCTGCTCGCCCGTGATGCGCCCGGCGGACTCGGGCCGCTCACCCTCGGACAACGGCGTCTCGGGGTCGGCAGCGATCGAGTGGAACGACTGCACGTGCGGGATGCCACGCTGACGGGCGACCGGCAGGGCAGCGGCACCGGAGAACCAGTGGTGCGAGTGCAGGACGTCGAACGGCCCGAGCTGCTCGAGCTCGTGGCGGAACGGCTCGATGAACGCGTCGTGCTCGCCCTTCGGCACCGGCTCCGCCGGACCCGCCGACAGGAACCGCAGGCACACACCCGGCACGAGCGACACCGAGTCCGGCTGCGTCGGCGCCGAACGCCGCGTGATGATGTCGACGTGGTGGCCACGATCGGCCAGCGCCTCGGCCTGGTGCCGGACGACGACGTTCATGCCGCCGACCTCGCCCGAGCCGGGTTCGTCTCCGGGGGAGGTGTGCAGCGACACCAGCCCGATGTGCAGGGGTTCGCTCGTCGTGCTCACCGGTCAACCCTAGCCGCGCGTGCCCCGCTGCGACGGGCGCGCGGGCGCCACGATGACGGGCCGGCGGCCCGCCTCGTCCACCGGGTCGGACGGGAGGCCCACATCGCCTCCCAGGATCTGCACGCGCTGGTCGCCGTGCCGCTCCCAGAACGCCGCCGTCCAGGCACACAGGCCACCGTCCAGCAGGTCCTCGCGGTGCTTGTGCGTCGGACCGTGCAGCACTGACGGGTCGGCGAGCCCCGCAGTCAGCGGATTCGAGTCGAGCTGCAACGGCGGGTCGAGCGGGGTCTCGCGCAAGCGCCGGACGAGCTCGTCGAACGCCTCGGCGCGGCGTGTCCGGGCCTCGGCTGCCGGCACCCTGAGGTCCAGGCGCTTGTACCGGGGCCGCTCGACGTCGTACCCGAGCTCCTCGACGCCGACCAGGGTCGTGTACGGGTAGCACTCGAACATCGCCGGGCCCGTCCTGGCGTGCATCGACGCCGTGTCGGACACGTACTCGACGCCGAGTGCGGTGAGCTGGTCGAGCAGGCGGGCGCCGGCGCTCGCCGCAGAGGCCTGGTTCGTCGGGTTCGCCGCCACCTTCCACCGGCCGTAGCGCTGTCCGACCTGCCGTTCGGATTCGCGGATGCCGGTCGGGTTCGTCACGACGAGCGAGGCGTCGACGGCGATGAGCGACCGCGGTCCGAGGCGCTCCGCGATCCAAGTCGTGACGTCGTCGACCCCGCGGGCCCATCCGGCGTCGGTGATCGTGCCGTCGGACTCCATCGCGACCAGCCCGGTCTCGTTGGGCGCGCGGCCCGCGGTGCCGAGTCCCCACGCCAGGTCCACTCCGAGGTACGCGCTCACCCGTCCATCGTGCACCGAGTACCTTCCGCTGCATGGCGAGCGAAGCGACGACGGTGCGGGTGCCCGGGCCCGACGGTGACCGCGAGGTCCGGATCAGCAGTCCCTCGCGTGTCCTCTGGCCGGAGGCCGGGATCACCAAGGCCGACCTCGCCGAGTACCTGGTGACAGTGGGCGACGCCTTCGTCCGCGCGAACGGCGACCGACCCATCTCGCTGCAGCGGTTCCCGGGCGGCGTCGACGGCGAGCAGTTCTTCTCGAAGAACCCGCCGAAGGGTGCCCCCGACTACGTGCGGTCGGTCACGGTGACGTACCCGAGCGGCCGGAAGCACCCGCAGCTCGTCATCGACGAGCCGGCCGTCGCGGTGTGGGCCGCGCAGATGAACACCGTGGTCTTCCACCCGTGGGCCTCGCGCGCCGAGGACAGCGACCACCCGGACCAGCTCCGCATCGACCTCGACCCGCAGCCCGGCACGGACTTCTCGGACACGGTGCCCGTGGCGCAGGAGCTCCGGAAGGTCCTGGACGAAGCGGGTCTGACGGCGTGGATCAAGACGAGCGGCAACCGCGGTCTGCACGTCTTCGCGCCGATCGCCCCCGAGCACGAGTTCCTCGACGTCCGGCACGCCGTGATCGCCGCCGCCCGAGAACTCGAACGGCGGATGCCCGACCGGGTCACGACGGCGTGGTGGAAGGAGGAACGAGGCCAACGGGTCTTCGTCGACTTCAACCAGGCGAATCGTGACCGCACGATGGCCGGTGCCTACAGCCCGCGGGCGCTGGCGCACGCCTCGGTGTCGACGCCGATCACGTGGGACGAGCTGCCGACGGCGGACCCGACGACCTTCACGATCCGGACCGTCCCCGAACGCTTGGCGACGATCGGTGACCCGTGGCAGGCGATGCACGACGAGCCGGTGAGCATCGCGCCGTTGCTGGCGTGGTGGGAGCGCGACTTGGAGAACGGCGAGGGCGAAGTGCCCTTCCCGCCGGACTTCCCGAAGATGCCGGGCGAGCCGCCGCGCGTGCAACCGTCCCGAGCGAAGAAGTCCTGACCCGAGCCAGCGGGGACCGTCAGACGGCGGGCAGCGTCTCCGTCGAGCGGTCGGGGTCGTCGACGCGGGACGTCTGCATCGGCAGCCCGACGCTCGCGGTGTGCAGGCGGGTCAGGCGCGACCAGGTACCGCGGTGCGCGTCGCTGATGCCGTCGACGATCACGAGCCCAGGCCGATCGTGACGAGTGCGAGCGCGGTGGCGGTCACGCCGGCGATGGCGCTGATGACCGCACTGAGCTGCAGGGTGCGCTGGCGGCGTGCCTCGCGTACCTCGGTGAAGGGGTTCCGCTGCGAGTGGCGGACAAGCGTGCTGGTGCTCATGTCGATCCGCTTTCGGTCCTGGGGCTCCCGGGATGGGTGCCTCGTGCTGCTGGTCTCCATCGTGGCAGCGTTTCGCTAGTTCGGCTAACTACTTTCCTGCGATCACCGGCAAGACGACGAAAAACGGACAACCACGTGTCAGGAAAGGACATCCCGCAGGTCGTACGCCGACGGCACCTCGAGCTGATCGAACCCGCACGACTCCGCGTCGCGGTCCGGACGCCACCGTTCGAACTGCACGGTGTGCCGGAACCGGTCGCCCTCCATCTGGTCGTAGCGGACCTCGAGCACGACCTCCGGCGCCAGCCGGACGAACGACGTGTCGCGACCCGACGAGAACCGCGACCGTTCCCCGTCACCGGTGACGGGCCTCCCGTCCGCATCGCGGAGCACGACGGGCTCGAGCTCGTCGACCAGCGCGAGCCGGCGCTTGTCGGAGAAGGCGGAGACGCCGCCGACCTGGCGGAGCTCACCGTCGTCGCCGTACAGGCCGACGAGCAGCGACCCGACGCCCGAGCCGCTCTTGTGGACGCGGTACCCGATCGCGACGACGTCGGCCGTCCGGTGGTGCTTGATCTTGAGCATCGTCCGCTTGCCCGGCTCGTACGGCTTCGCCCGGCGCTTGGCGACGACACCGTCGAGTCCGGCGCCCTCGAAGGTGGTGAGCCACTCGCGGGCCTGGTCGACGTCGAGCGTGGTGCGCGTGACGAACAGCGGGTCGGACATGCCGCTCGCGAGCTGTTCCAGCCGGTCACGTCGTTCGTCGAACGGCAGGTCGACCAGCTCGTCGCCGTCCGCTGCGAGCAGGTCGAACGCGACGAACTGCGCGGCCGTCTCGGCGCTGAGCTTCGCGATCCGCGAGGCCGCCGGGTGGATGCGCTGGGACAGTGCCTCCCAGTCGAGGCGTTCGGCTCCGGGCTCGCCCGAGCGCAGGATCACCTCGCCGTCGAACACCACCGGGTGGTCGCGGCCGCCGAACTGCGCGCGGAAGGCCTCGACGAGTTCGGGGAAGTAGCGCGTGAGCGGCTTCGCCCCGCGGCTGCCGATCTCGACGTCGTCGCCGTCGATCGTCACGATGCCGCGGAAGCCGTCCCACTTCGGTTCGTACCGCAGGCCGCCGGTCACGCTGTCGGGTTCCGGGACGTCGGCGACGGCCTTGGCCAGCATCGGTGCGATCTCCATGCGTCGTGTCTACTCGGGCTCCGGTGGGCGGCGCTGCGCGCTTCGCGAGCAGGAATGGTCGGGTCCGGCGCGACGACCCGACCTCTTCTGCTCACCGAGTGCGGCCGGGAGGCCCGGATCACCCGGGGCAGGTCGGCTCGCGTCAGTACTGTGGTGCGGGTGACGACCGTGCCCCCGTCGGCAGCGCCGACTCCGGAACCGATCAGCCCCGTGCAGGCCGCCGCGCTCCGCGACGGCGTCCTGCCGCCCGTCGAACAGGTCCGGCCGGGCATCTGGACCTTCGCGGTGCCGTTCCGGTTCGGGGTGCCCGACGCGACCCTGGTCTACGTCGTCGAGGGGTCGGACGGATCGCTCGCGCTGATCGATCCCGGGTGGTCGGCCGACGGCGGGCTCGACGAGGTCCGCGCCGCACTGTCGGCGATCGGCCGGTCGCTCGACGACGTGTCCCTCGTCGCCGTGACGCACCTGCACGCCGACCACCTCGGTGCCGCCGCCGCGATCCGCCGAGCGACCGGTGCGCGGGTCGCGATGCACGGGCTCGAGGTCGACGCGCTGGAGCGTGAGCGTACCGACGCGGCGCAGAACGACGCCGACATCGCCACGTGGGGCCTGCCGCAGCACCTGCACGACGGGGTCGTCGCGGCCTGGGGGAGCGGGCGACGGATCGGGCTCGGGCGGAGCGAGGCGCCGTACGCCGACCTGCTGCTCGCCGACGGCGAGGTGCTGCCGATCCCGGGGCGCACCATCCGGACCCTCTGGACGCCCGGGCACACCGCCGGGCACGTGTGCTTCGTGGACCAGGCGGACGGGCTGCTGTTCACCGGTGACCACGTGCTGCCGCGGATCAACTCCGGGATCGGCCTCGGAGGTCGGACCGCCACGAACCCGCTCGGCGACTACCTGGCGTCGCTCGGCCGACTCGACGTGCACGCCGGACTCGAGGTCTGCCCGGGCCACGAGTACCGGTTCGCCGACGTCGTCGCCCGCGCGCAGACGCTGGCCCGACACCGCGAGGAGCGGTCGCGGCACGTCGCCGAGGCGCTCGACCTGCTCGACCGGCCCACGCTGTTCGAGGTCGCCGCACGCGTGCCGTTCAGTGGCGGGATCGAGTCGATGACCGGGTTCCTGCTCGCGAGTGCACTGACGCAGACGGCGTTCCACGCGGAGCTGCTCGGCCGGTCGGGCGAGGTCCGTCCCGCCTGACCTCAGCCGAGCGTGGTGGCGAGGCGCTCGATCGTCGTCGTCGCGTCGGCGAGCTCGGCAGACGCGTGCTCGGCGAGCGGGGCGAGGTCGGGCAGCCGGTCGGCGAGCGTCGCGCTGACGGTGATCGGGTAGAGCTTCATGCCGAGGGCCGTGCCGAGGATGAGGTGCAGGACCGGCGAGCCGTGGTCCCAGTCCTCGGTCGGGGTGCCGGCGTCGTAGGTCGCACCGCGGCTGACCACGGTCACGACCGGACGGCCGGCCAGGGGCTGCACGTCGCCCGCCAGGACCCCGGGGATGTGGATGCGGTCGATCCAGGCCTTGAGCGTCGACGGCACCGTGTAGTTGTACAGCGGGGACCCGACGACCACGACGTCGGCGGCGAGGAGTTCGTCGATGACCTCCTGGCGCAGTGCCTCGGCCTCGGGAGCGACGGACTCGTCCGCGGTGCGGTCCGCTGCCGCCCAGTGCAGCGCCGAGGTCTCGAGGTGCGGGAGCTGGTCGACGTGCAGGTCGCGGCGGACCACCGTGTACTCCGGTCCGCGTGCGCGCCAGGCATCGGCGAACGCGGCGGTCAGCGCGCGCGAACGGGAGTGGGAGAGGTCGGCCGAGGAGTCGATGTGCAGCAGCGTGGGCATGGTGCCCACGCTACCGACGGTGGGACGGAAACGGCCCCGCCGCCCCGGTGCGGGGTCAGGCGGGGCCGGGCCTCCCGTCCGTCACGCGGGCACGCGACGGACGGGAGACGACGGGGACCGTCAGCGCTGGTCGTACGTCAGCGCTGGTCGTACGTCAGCGCTGGTCGTCCGTCAGCGCTGTGCGCGGCGACGGCGCAGGGTGCGGGCGCCGATCAGGCCGGCACCGGCGACGAGCAGGCCGAGGGCCCAGGGCAGGGCGCCGGTGGCGTCCGAACCCGTGTAGGCGAGCTGGCCACGGTTCGTCGGGGTGACCGGGGCCGCCGCGACCGGGGTCGTCGGGGTGACGACGGTGGCGGCGGTCGGCTGGACATCGACGGCGAACGAGGTGCTGAAGGACCCGAGCGTGACGGACAGGTTGTGGACCGACGCGTGCGGGAACGTGACGTTCACGAAACCGAAGTCGCCGAAGTCGGGGTCCGGCGTGATGACGTCACTGGCGACGTCCGACGTGACGGTCGGTGCGACCGCCGGAGCGTCCTCGTCGAGCCCGCCGATCGTGTTGCCCCAGCGGTCGACGAGACCGCCCTGGACGACGAGCGTCCCGCCCTGCTTGATGGTCGGGTGACCGCCGACGGCGAAGTCGTCCTCGGTGATGGTGAGCACGGTGCCGTCGGGCTCGACGATCCAGGTCGTCCGGTCTTCGGTCTCGTCGTCGGTGAACAGGCCCGCGCGGTCGGTCGTGAACACCAGGACCCCGACCGGCGCGCCGGCCTCGACGGTGAGCGAGACGTACTGCGTGACCGAGACGGTGCCGCTCGTCGCGGTGACGGCGAACTCCCAGTCCCAGGCGTCGGTCGTGGTGCCGCTGAGCTCACCGGTCGACGCGTCGAAGGTCAGGCCCTCGGGGAGCTGGTCCGCGGGGGTGGTCTCCTCCTCGGGGTACTCCTCGGCGTACTCCGCATCGTCCTGCGAGAACCAGTCGAGCTTGTACGTCGGCTCGGGTGAACCCTGCGCGCGGAACGTGTGCGAGAACGCGTCGCCGGCGGCGGTGCTCAGTTCGAGCGGGTGGTCGGCGTCGGCGCCGGCCGTGGTCGGCTTGCCGTCGGTGCCGAGGAACGCGGGGTCCTGGGTGACGGGCGCGGTCGCCGCGGAGGCCACCGAGGTCGTCTCGGTCGCGTCGGGCAGGGTGCCGGTCACCGTGACGGTGATCGTCTTGCGCACGTCGGTGGGGTCGATGCGGTAGGTCGCGGTCTTCGACAGGACGTTGCGGTCCTGGTCGGCCCAGACGTACTTGTAGGTGGAGTCCTCGTCGAAGCCGGTGACGACGGCGCTCAGGAGCGTGCCGACCTTGGCTGCACCGTCGATGGTGACGGTCGCGTCGACGGCCTTCGTGGTGACGTCCGGGGTCGGCGTCGCGGTCGGTGCCGGGGTCTCGACGGCCGGAGCCGTGGTCTCGGGCGCGGAGGGCTCGACGGCCGGAGCGGTCGGGGCGGTGGTGCTCGTCCCGTCGCCCGCCGGAGCGCCGTCGTCGCCGGTGGTGTCACCGGTCGTGTCGCCGGCGGCAGGGGTACCGTCGGTCGCACCGGTGTCGGCCGCGGGCGTGCCCGTGCCGTCCGTCGCGGAGTCGCTCGGCGTGGTGCCGTCAGCGGCGCCGGTCGTCGCCGGGGCGGAGACGGCCGCGGTCGGCTCGGCCGCGGTGGCGGCGGTGGCGGTCATGACGCCCAGACCGGTCGTGAGACCGATCAGCGCGACGGTGGTGCCGACGGCGCACGCGCGTCGGACGGTGGAGGTGCTACGGCGCACTTCTTCCCCCAGGGGTTCAGTCCGGTCGGGTGCCGGAACATAAGAATCCGCCGAGAATCCTCGGCTTGGTCGGATCGTATTGGTATCCGCGCGCGGACACGACCGTCTTGATCGGAATGTGACCATGGTTGGGGGTTCCCGCACGACGGACGGGAGGCCCGGTACCAGCTGTCACCGGGCCTCCCGTCCGATCGTCGGTCGCGTCTCAGGCGCGACGGCGACGCAGGCGGTGGACCAACAGGCCGCCGCCGGCGGCCAGCAGACCGAGGGCCCAGGCCAACGGCGTGGTCTCGTCGGCGCCGGTGTAGGCGAGGGTGCTGCCGGTGCCGCTCGTCGTGGTCGCCACAGCGGCCGTGGCGACGGGTCGGACGGCGACGACGAACGTGGTCGAGGCGCCACCCTGGGTGATGGTGAGACGGTGGTCCGAAGCGTGCGGGAACGTCACCTTCGAGGCGTCGCCGCGGGGATCGGCTGCGACCTGGTCCGATGCGACCGAGCTCGTCACGGTCGCGCCGAACCCGGTGCTCACGGAAGCCGGTGCGGTCGGGTTGCCGAACCGGTCGACGGCGAGGCCGGACACCACCAGCGAGCCGCCCTGCTGGACGGGGATCGACGCGACGGTCCCGAGGGGATCGCCGCCGCCGGAGAACGCGCTGATGACGCCACCGGGAGCGACCGACCAGACCGTTGCGCCGGGCGTCCCGGTGTCGACGATCGCGAGGACCCCGACGGGTGCGGCCGGCAGGACGGTCAGGCGCACGTACTCCGTGGCGGTCGCGGTGCCGCGGAGCGCGACGACCTGGAAGTCGTACGTGCCCGCGGTGGTCACCGTGCTGGTGAGCACCCCGGTCTCGACGTTGACGGTCAGGTCCGACGAGGGCGCGTCCTGGATCGCGTACGCCAGCGAACCCGTGCCGCCCGTGGTGCGGAACGTGTGCGTGAACGTCGCGCCGGCGGTGGCGGTGAGGGCGAGCGGCTTCGCCTTCGTCGACGGCTCGGTGAAGACGACCGGCGACGGCGAGACGGTCAGGCGGACGTACTCGGTCACCTGTGTCGAGCCGCTGAGGGCCACGACCTCGAAGTCGAACGTGCCGGCGGTCGTCGGCGTGCCGCTCAGCACGCCGGTCTCGACGTTCACCGTGTAGTCCGCCGACGGGGCGTCCTGGATGGCGTACGCGACGGTGCCGTCGCCGCCCGTGGTGGTGAAGGTGTGGCTGAACGGCGTGCCGACCGTCGCGGTGAGTGCGAGCGGGGCGGCCTGGGTCGACGGCTCGGTGAACGCGAGGTCGCTGCCGTCACCCGGTGCTGCCGCCGGGGTGGCGCTGTCCGAGGCCTTCGCGGCGGGGCTGGCGCTGGGCGTCGGCGTCGGCGTCGGCGTCGACGTCGGCGTCTTGGTCGTCGTCGGGCTCCCGCTGGGTGTCGGGCTTCCGCTGGGTGTCGGGCTGGCGCTGGGTGTCGGCGCCTCCGCCGTCGGGTCGGCGCTCGGCGTCGCAGTGGCCGTGCTGCTCGTCGGTTCCGTCGGCGTCGCCGCCGTCGCGGACGTGCCGACGCCGATGACCGAGCCGATGGCGGTCGCCGCCACGACGATGCCGATCGTCGCCGCGCGGCGGACGGGCGGCTTGGTGGACTGGTGCATGGTTCCCCCCCCTGGGAGTCCGGGTCGCGAGCGCCCGGTGATCGTGCGCTCGTCAGTGCTGACATTACGGTTCGCGGACCCGTTCCGAGCCCCGCCGGAGATCACGGTTTCATCTCGGTACTACCGGCTCTCATCTGGGGTTTCTCACAGGATCGCGCGACGACGGACGGGAGCGCGGGGCGGTCGTGCCCCGCGCCTCCGGTCCGTCAGGCGGTCGCCGTGACGTGCCTCAGCCGAGTCGGCGACGGAGGCGCCAGACGAGCAGGCCGGCACCCGATGCCAGGAGGCCGAGGGTCCACGCGAGCGGGCCGGCCTCGTCGGCGCCGGTGTACGCGAGGGTGCCCGATGCGGTCGGCGTGTGGGGGGTCGTGACCGTGGTCGTCGCCGTCGGCTGCACCTCGAAGCGGATGGTGCTCGTCACGTCCCCGGACGCCACGGTGACCGTGTGCGGCGACGCGTGCTCGAAGGTCACCCACGTGGCCGCAGCCTCGGGGTCGTACTCGATGCGGTCGCTGGCCACGTCGCTCGTGAAGGTGAGGTCGGTGTGGTCACCGACCGGCTGCCCGTCGGCGTCCACGGCCAGGGCGCGGATCTGCACCCGGTCACCCTGTCGGGCCGGGATCGCGTCGACCCGCTGCGCGTCGCCGTCAGCCGGGTAGTAGGTGATCACGTCGCCCTCGACGCCCCACCGGTCCCCGGACGTCTCGTCCGCGGGGAGCACCCCGACGGCGATGCCGGCGACAGGAGCGGGGGCCTCGGAGACGCGGACCGTGAACGAGGTCGAGACGCCGCCCTCGGACACCGTCAGCGTGCGGGTACCCGGCTCCGAGAACGTCACCGTGTTCGCCGACCACTTCGGGTCCCAGACCACGCCGTCGGACGCGGTGGTGCTCGTGACGGTCGACCGCGGGTACTCGTCGCCCGGGGTGGTGCGGTTGCCCAGCGCGTCGACGGCCAGCCCCGCGAGGGTCATCGAGGAGCCGACGGTGGCGGGGACCTCCGACACCACGGTCTCACCGGTGCCACCCGGCGCGTACTCCCGGATCGTCCCGTCGGCGTCGACCTGCCAGCTCACGTCGGAGTCCGGGCTGGCGACCGAGAACGTCACACCGACAGGGTCGCCGGGGGAGACGGTCAGTTCGACGTACTCCGTGATCTGGGTCGAGCCGCTGAGCGCGACGACCTCGAAGTCGAACGTGCCGGCCTGCTTCGGGGTGCCGCTCAGGACGCCGGTCTCCACGTTGACGCTGTAGTCCTTCGACGGCGCGTCCTGGATGGCGTAGCCCACCGTCCCGTTGCCGCCGGTGGTCGCGAAGGTGTGCGAGAACGGCGTTCCCGCGGTGGCGGTGAGCACGAGCGGGGCGTCCAGCGTGGACGGCTCGGTGAAGGCGAGGTCGCTGCCGTCGTCGGTGGCAGCGGGTGCGGGTGCGGAAGCGGCAGGCCGTGGGGTCTCCGACTCGTCGGCGGGAGCCGGCGTCGGATCGGGCGTCGTGCCTCCCGGCTGCTCGTCGGGTGCGTCGGTCGGGGCGGGGCCGTCGGTCGCGGCGGGCGCCGCGGGTGTCGCGGTGCTCGTCGTCGGTTCTGCGGCGGCGACGGCGGTCGTCGTGCCGCTCGTCGTCGGTTCTGCGGCGGCGACGGCGGCCGTCGCGCCGATGCCGAAGGCCGACGACGCGGCGACGATCGCGACCGCGGCGCCGATGACGGCGACGCGTCGGGTGGTGGACGTGCAGGACTGGTTCACGAGATCCCCCTCGGATGTTGGACGGGCTGCCGATCGGCGCCCTCACTCAGGACTGTCGCGAGGCGACCGATCCTGACGCGGGACGAGGTCACGAGCTGGTCACGGTCGACGAACGCTCACGACGCGGAACGGGCCGCACCCGGGGTGGGGGCGGCCCGTTCGCGTCGGACGTCGGACGTCGGATCAGGCGCGACGGCGGCGCAGGCGGTGGACCAGCAGGCCGCCGCCGGCGGCCAGGAGGCCGAGGGCCCACGCGAGGGGGCCGGTCTCGTCGGCGCCGGTGTAGGCGAGCGTGCCGGACGCCGGACGGGTCGTCGAGGTCCCGACGCCGTCGGCGTGCGCTCGGACATCGACGCGGAACGAGGTCGCGACCCCGCCGTCGGACACGGTCAGCGTGTGGATCGACGCGTGCGGGAAGTCGACCTGGCTGGACTCTGCCTCCGTGACCCAGGTGATCCGGTCGGTGGCCACATCGCTCGTCACGACGGGGTGCGGGCTGCCCGGGGTCGTCGTGCGGTTGCCGTCGGCGTCGACGGCGACGGCCTTCACGAACAACGGGATGCCCTGGTCCGCCGGCACGCTGTCGACCGACTTCGTCTGCACCGACCCCGCAGCGTCGATCGTGTACTCGGTGACCGTTCCGTCGGGTGCGACCTCCCACTCCGGGCCCTCAGCGCCGTAGTAGACCGAGGCCAGGACGCCGACCGGGGCGCCTGGCTCGACCGTCAGGGTGACGTGCGCCGTCGCGGTCTCGGACCCACTGCGTGCGATCACCTCGAAGTCGTACGCCGTCGCGAGGCGCGGCGTGCCGGCGAGGACCCCGGTGCTGGGATCGATCGTGAACTCGGAGCGGAAGAAGTCGCCGTCCCCGATGACCGCACCGCCGTCGGCGCCGGCGAGCGAGTACTCGACCGGGCCGGTCGCGCCCTGCACCGTGAACCGGTGGCTGAACGTGGTGCCGGACGTCGCCGTCAGGTCGAGCGGCGCGTCGGAGGAGGACTTCTCGGTGAACGCGAGCGGGGTGTCGGCGACGTCGACCGGGATCGACAGCGAGAGCCCCTCGGCCCGCACCGTCAGCTCGTGGCGCCCGACGTCGGAGAAGGTGGCCTTCCAGCGGTTCGTGACGTCGTCGAAGGAGAGGACGTCACCCGGAGCACTGCTGGTCAGCTCGGTGGCGGACGACATCTCGGGGCCGTCCTGGGGATTGCCGTAGCGGTCGAGCAGTGTGGATGCGAGCCACAGGGACTGGCCGGGCTTCGCGGGGATGGCGGACACGGCCTCACCGAGGTCCCCGTGGCTCCACGGTCGGACCGCGTCCTCGGTGACCTCCCACGCCGGGGCGAAGCCATCGGCCGTCGAGGTCACGGACGTGGTCAGGGTGACCGCCGCGGCGGGCTCGACGGTGATCCGGATCCACTGCGTGTCGGTGTGTCGTTGGTCGGTCGCGAGGACGCTGAACTCGTAGACCCCCGGCGTCGTCGGGGTGCCGCGGAGGAGCCCGGAGTCGTCCCAGCGGAACTCCTTCTCGTACTGGTCCCAGTCGCCGATGGGGGCGAAGCCGTACTCGAGCGCCCGGTCGCCGCCCTGCGCCACGAACTGCTGCGAGAACGCTTCGCCGGCGGTCGTCGTGAACTCGATCGGCTTCTCGCGGCTCGACGGCGTCGGCCACGTGACGGCATCGTCAGCGGGAGCGTCCGCTGCCGGGGCCGCTGCCGGGGCCGGGGCCGGCGTCGGACTGGGGGACGCGGTCGGAGTGGTGTCGGCAGGGGCGTCGGTGGCCGTTGCCTCGGTGATCGGAGTCGGGGTCGCGGTCTCGGGCGTCGGTGCCGTTGTTGCCGGCGTCGCCTGGTCGGTGCCGGTGCCGGTGCCGGTGGTGACGGACGTCGACGCGTCGGCGGTGTCGGCGACGGCGGTGGTCGCGCCGACGCCCATCATCGAGACGGCGACGAGTGCGACGGCGGCGCCGACGGCTGCGGTGCGTCGGACTGCGGGTGGTGCGGACTGCTTCACGGAGATCCCCCTCGGATACCAGGACTGGACGCCGGATCAGCGTCCTCCACTCAGGGAATGTCCCGACGGGAGCAGACCTGACGATCATTCGGTCACGGATTGGTCACGACCTGCACCGAGACCGGCGCGACCGCCGAGGCGGACCCGCACCGGGCCTCCAGGCCGCCCGTCCCGCGGCTGTCCACGGAGGACGCGCTCGTTCAGTCTCCGACCACCGCGGCCGCGCGCTCGAGGGCCGCGCGCAGTGCGCGGACCGCGGGCGAGGACGCACCGGCCGTTCGCACGACGGTGAAGATGGTCCGCCGGGGCTGCTCGGGCAGCTCGAGCAGGCGGCAGGTGGTCGTCCGCCCCGTCCACATCAGGTCGGGCATCAGGCTGACGGCGTTGCCCGACTCGACCAGGCGGATCTGGGTCTGCAGGTCGGCGGTCTCGTAGCGGACGTCCGGCTCGAAGCCCCAGCGCCGGCAGACCTGCTCGGCGAAGTGCCGCGAGGCGGTCCCGCGGGGCTCCATCACCCAGGGCAGCGCGCCTGCGTCCTCGATCGACGACACCGGTACGAGCGCGGTGTCCACCGGGGGCAGTGCGAGCCGGACCGCGTCGGTGGTCAGGTCCGACCGGTCGAGCCCGGGAAGGTGCGGAGCCGCGTGCGCGGGGTACTGCTCCGCGATGACCACGTCGAAGTCGCGAGCCCAGGTCTCGTGCAGGGCCGTCTCCGGTTCCCGCTGCACCATCTCGATGCGGACGTCCGGGTGCTCGGTCGCCATGGCGTGCAGGGCGTTCGGCATGAGGGCGAGGGCCGCGGACTGGAACACCGCGACACGGATCCGCCCCTGCACGGTCGGCATCGTCTCCTCGACCTGCGACTGCGCCAGCTCGAGGACGTCCAGCACGTGCCCGGCCGCCTGCACCAGGACCTCGGCCTGCGGGGTGAGCTGCAGGCGCCGGCCGGCCTTCCTGAGCAGGGGCACGCCGGCCTCGCGCTCCAGGGTGCTGAGCTGCTGCGAGACGGCCGACGGTGTGAAGTTCACGGCCTCGGCGACCGCGGCGATCGTGCCCCGGATGGAGAGCTCACGGAGCAGGACGAGACGGCGGACATCGAGCACGTGCTCACGGTAGCGGAACTTACGGGTACCCATCACGAACCGTTGCTTCCGCTGATGAGTCGGGCGCTCCACACTGAACCCATGACGACCCTGCACGAGCACCCCGCCACCGACCACGACGCCTTGGCGGACCAGTCCGTCGCACTCGTCCGACAGTGGCTGGCCGAGGCCGAGTCGTTCCCGGTCGACGGCTCCGCCAAGCAACTCGCCGGGGTGCTCGCCGACCCCGCCGGTCTGGACTTCGCGGTCGGCTTCGTGGACGGCGTCGTCCGCCCGGAAGACCTGGCCGTCGCCGCCCGCAAGCTCCGGCAGATCGCACCTGCAGCCCCCGGGTTCCTGCCCGCAGCGATGCGCGGACTCGTGCGCCTCGGTGGCGGCATGGCCCCGGCCCTGCCGACCGTCGTCGTGCCCATCGCCCGCCGGGTGCTCCGCGGCATGGTCGGCCACCTCATCGTCGACGCGACCGACTCGAAGCTCGGGCCCGCCATCGCCAAGATCAAGCGGGACGGCGTCCGGCTCAACGTGAACCTGCTCGGCGAGGCCGTGCTGGGCGAGCGCGAGGCCGCACGCCGGCTCGAGGGCACGCACAAGCTCCTGGCGCGCGACGACGTCGACTACGTGTCGATCAAGGTCTCGTCGACCGTGCACCCGCACTCGCCGTGGGCGTTCGACCACGCCGTCGACGACATCGTCGAGCAGCTCCGCCCGCTGTTCGAGCGCGCCGCGGCCTCGACCCCGGCGAAGTTCATCAACCTCGACATGGAGGAGTACAAGGACCTCGACCTGACGATCGCGGTCTTCACCAAGCTCCTCGACGAGCCGGCGTTCCTCGGGCTCGAAGCCGGCATCGTCCTGCAGGCGTACCTGCCCGACGCGCTCGCCGCGATGGAGCAGCTGCAGGAGTGGTCCGCCGCCCGCCGCGCCCGCGGTGGTGCTGGCATCAAGGTCCGCCTGGTCAAGGGCGCGAACCTGCCGATGGAGCAGGTCGAGGCCTCGGTGCACGGCTGGCCGCTCGCCACCTGGCACACCAAGCAGGACTCCGACACCAACTACAAGCGGGTGCTCGACTGGGCGCTCACCCCGTCGCGCGTCGAGAACGTCCGCGTCGGTGTCGCCGGGCACAACCTGTTCGACGTCGCGCACGCGTGGCTGCTCGCCGGCGAACGAGGCGTTCGGGACGGCATCGAGTTCGAGATGCTGCTCGGTATGGCGCAGGGCCAGGCGTCGGCAGTGAAGAACACGGTCGGTTCCCTCCTGCTCTACACGCCGGTCGTGCACCCGGGGGAGTTCGACGTCGCGATCGCGTACCTGATCCGTCGCCTGGAGGAGGGCGCGTCGCAGGACAACTTCATGTCCGCGGTCTTCTCGCTCGTGTCGTCGCCGCCGCTCTTCGCCCGCGAGGAAGAGCGCTTCCGCGCCTCACTCGTGCCGCTCGCCACACCCGAGGGCCTCGCCGCTCCCGCGTCCCACCGCGTCGCCGACCGCTACACGGCCGTCGGGCGACCGGGGCCCGGCCGGTTCGAGAACACGCCGGACAGCGACCCGTCGGTCGCGTCGGTGCGCCAGTGGGGTTCGGCCATCACGGACCGGATCGCGTCGTCGACGCTCGGCGTCCGCGCCGTCCAGGAGGCCCGGGTCGACTCCGCCGCGTCGCTCGACTCGGCACTCGCTCGCGTCCAGGCCGCCGGTGCGGTCTGGGGGACCTGGTCCGGTGCCGCTCGCGGCGCCGTGCTGCACGCCGTCGGCGACGCGCTCGAGGCGAACCGCGCAGCACTCATCGAGGTCATGGCTGCGGAGACCGGCAAGACCATCGACCAGGCCGACCCCGAGGTGTCCGAGGCGATCGACTTCGCGCACTTCTACGGCTCGCTCGCGTCCCAGCTCGACGACCTCGACGGTGCGACCTTCACGTCCGCCACGCTCACCCTCGTCGCGCCGCCGTGGAACTTCCCGGTCGCGATCCCCGCCGGCTCGACCCTGGCCGCACTCGCTGCCGGGTCCGCCGTCGTCCTCAAGCCGGCGCCGCCCGCCGAGCGCTCCGGGGCCGTCCTCGCGTCCATCATCGAGACCGCCCTCGACGCCCACGGGGCCCCGGCCGACGTGCTCGCGTTCCTGCAGGTGTCCGAGAACGAGCTCGGCCAGCAGCTCATCGCCTCGCCGATGGTCGACCAGGTGATCCTCACCGGTGCCTACGAGACCGCCGAGCTGTTCCGCTCGTTCCGCCCGGACCTGCCGCTGCTCGCCGAGACCTCGGGCAAGAACGCCGTGATCGTCACCCCGTCGTCGGACCTCGACCTCGCGGTGAAGGACGTCGTCGCCTCGGCCTTCGGGCACGCTGGCCAGAAGTGCTCGGCCGCGTCGCTCGTGGTCATGGTCGGCTCGGTCGCGAAGTCGAAGCGCTTCCGCAACCAGCTCCTCGACGCCGTGTCCTCGCTCACCGTCGGCTCCCCGACCGACCCCACCACCCAGATGGGCCCGATCATCGAGCCGGCCTCCGGCAAGCTGCTCGCCGGCTTGACGACGCTCGGCGCGGGGGAGTCCTGGGCCGTCGAGCCGAAGCAGCTCGACGAGACCGGCAAGCTCTGGAGCCCCGGTGTCCGCCAGGGCGTCCGCCGCGGCTCGGAGTTCCACCGCACCGAGTACTTCGGTCCGATCCTCGGCATGATGACCGCCGACACCCTCGACGAAGCGATCGACATCGTCAACGAGGTCGACTACGGCCTGACCTCGGGCCTGCACTCGCTCGACCCGGCCGAGATCGGCACCTGGCTCGGGCGGATCCAGGCGGGCAACCTCTACGTCAACCGCGGCATCACGGGCGCCATCGTCCGTCGGCAGCCGTTCGGTGGCTGGAAGAAGTCGGCCGTCGGTGCGGGCACGAAGGCCGGCGGGCTGAACTACCTGCTCGGGCTGGGCTCGTGGGCGCCTGCTCTGTCGACTGCTCCGTCCGTGCCTTCTGCTCCGGTCAGCGCCCTCGTCCGTGCGGCCGGGGTCACCTCGCCGGTGCTCGACCGGTCGCTGGCGTCGGACGAGCAGGCCTGGTCGACGCTGTTCGGCACCGCGACCGACGTCTCGGCTCTCAGCGCCGAGCGGAACATCGCGCGGTACCTGCCGTTCCCGTCGGTGCAGGTGCGGCTCGCTGCGGTTGCCGACTCCGACGCTGACACCTCGGTGGTCGAGCTCGTGCGCGTCGTCGCGGCTGCGCTCCGGGCCGGCACCACGATCGAGGTGTCGACGGCAGCCGGGCTGCCCTCGTCCGTCGCCTCCGCGATCCGATCGTTGCAAAACGTGCGCTCCGTGTCGCAGTCGGTCTCCGACGAGTCCTTCGCTTCGTCGATCGCGGCGGGCCCGTCGACCCGGGTCCGGCTCATCGGCGGCGACACCTCGGCGCTGTCCTCGGCGATCGGCGGGCGTCCTGACGTCGCGGTGTACGGCGGCCCGGTGACGGAGGCCGGTCGGCTCGAGATCCTGCCGTTCGTCCGCGAGCAGGCGGTCTCGATCACGGCGCACCGCTTCGGCACGCCGAACGAGACCATTCGATCGCTGGTGCTCTGACAGTCCCCGGGAACGACGAAGGCCCCCGGCCGGTGTCGGTCGAGGGCCTCGCGGGAGCGTCAGACGGAGCGGTCGAGGACTTCCTCCGCCTGGCGGGGGAAGAGCCGGACGGTCGTCGTCCAGCTCACCTCGACGGCATTACTCGCGCCGTACTCGTCGGCCTCGTCCCAAACGACGAGCACGTTCGACACCGTGGGTGTTTTCAGGAGCTCGTCCGTCGGGATCGCGGAGGTGAGCTCGACGATCTTCTCGTCGCGGTACGGGCGGATCACGTTAGCCATGCGGCGAGGGTACCTCGTACGAGTGACCCGCCCCGGGAACGACGAGAGCCCCCGGCCGGTGAGGGCCAGGGGCTTCCGGAGGGGGTTAGCGCGTGGTCACGGGCGGAACGCCTCGAACTCACCCATTGCGTCGAGTGCCCGGCCGCCGCGGACGGAGTGGGAGCCGTCGAGGTAGCTCCTGACGCGCGCTTGGTCTCGTCCCGGTCGCCGACGCCGAGGTCAGCCTGCGTGCCGCCGCAAGTGTGAGCCCGTCGTCGGCGCGTCTCGCTCCCTTTCGAGGCGGCCAACGCGCGCGATGGTCAGCCGTGAATCGGCTACAGTCAAGAGCCTTCTATCACATATCCGTAACGGTCGTATAAGGCGTTCGGGAAAGACCCAAGGTGGCATTGTTGATCACGTCGCACAGACAAAAAGCCCTCGACCGCCGAAGTGGTCGAGGGCTCTCGTGAGGGCGTAAGGCGGCGGTGTCGATCTCGAGCGGGGTGATGCTCACCGGACGGCCGACGCTAGCCCGCGGGGGCGTTCAGATGAGGGCCTTCACCGACGCGATCGCGCCGCGGTAGCCGTCGGCGTGAAGGGTCCGGTACGTGTCGACGAAGTGCGCGAGGGCATCGCCGAGGACCGCCGTCGCGGCGTCGAGGTGGACGCCCTCCTCGTGGCCCGCGGACGGGAAGCGCTCGACGCCGTAAGCGCGGAGGTGGTCGAGGTACTCCTCGACGGCGCGGAAGCCGCCGCCCCCGCCGAGGCCCGACGCCGTGTCTACGGGCGGAGCGGGCGGCGCGGAGTTGATGCGCTCACAGTTCGTCCGCCGCGTCGGCGTCCGCGCTGGCCGCCCGGGCGATCGCATCGCCGAGCCCCTGGAGAAGGAGGTCCAGATCCGCGCCCGCCTCGCGGAGTGCCGGGCGCGCGGCGGGGTAGTGCTCGACGAGCGACGCGAGCCCGTGGAAAAGCTGCACGATCGCCGCGCCGAGGAGAGCTCGGAGCTCGGAGCTCGGGGTGAGCTCGTCGGCGCCGGAAATGGTGAACGGGTTGTGCTCGGCGGTCGCCGTCCGCATGTTCGCGACGAACCGCGCGAGCTCGGAGTCCTGCTGGAGTCCCATGGGACTTCCTCTCTGTCAGTGTGACAGAGGAGGGGACCGGGGACGGGCAAGCTGCTCAGAAATGCGAGACTGTAAGCTGAGTCCGTGGCAGGTTTTTGGGGGCTCGACGCCGACTCATGGGGGAATGTGATCTCCGCGCTTACGGGTGGGGGTGCGATCATTGGGGGTGTCGCGACCTTCTTCAGAACCTCAAAGTTGAATCGCGAAGCGCGGACTCAGGATGCGAAGGACGCCCGGGACGCCGAGCTGCGAGCACAAAGCCGCGAAGCACTGAGTCGAGTGCTCGAAGCGTCGACCGAGTATGCCGACGTGACCCGCGAGTGGCGACGGCTGCCTCTCGAAGTACGCCAGGCCCACGAGGCGGCTGATGGGCGTCTGCCAGGATTGGTGCAGCGGGCCACAGCCGCCGCCGGACTCGTCCTCGATGAGCCCATTCGGAGGGCGCTGCTGCGTGCCACGAGCGGGTATGTGCTCGCGGACAGCGCCTACCGGCGCGGCGATAAGTTCTCGAAGTCGAACCGCTTTTCTGCCCGGGACAACCTGATGGCTTCCATTGGTGACCTCGCCGCCGCGTCCCTCCGTGAGGATGACGACGGCGTGCGGGCGGCTGGCATCATGATCACGACTCAGCACAACATCGTTTCGAAGGCGTTCCTCGGAGCCGTCGCGAAGCCGGAGTAGGCACAGCGGAGGCCCCGCGCTGTATGGACGAGGGCCTCGGGGGACGAGGGCCTCGGGGGAGTGGTCAGCGGGCGGAGACGTTGCCGTAGGCGTCGACCGCGAGGATCAGCGTTCGGCTCTTCCGGTCCACGATCTTGTAAATGACGACGATCAGCCACAGTCCGGCCGTGACGAGCGTCAGGACGGTATTCCAGAACCACCCGAGGAGCTCGCGCTGATCCTCACGGTGTCGGAGCTCCAGGTCGGCGAAGGCCGGAGAGAAGGCGAGCGGCCTTCGGGCCGTTCGGCTGCGTGCGGGGCACTGATGTGAGGCGCACCCGGAGGCGCTCGACCGTCGCGCGATCGAGGAGCGGCTCCCAGACCGTGCGGGGGAGCCCGTGCTCGTCGCGTACGAGCTGGCCGCGGTGCGTCACCTGGCCAAGGAGATTGTCGCTGCTCCTAATTTCGTGGACGGAGCGCGTGCGCCATTAGCCGGACGAGAGAGCCTCGTCGTCGACGACGGTCCGGTTGCGCTGCGCTTGCCGCGGGGAGCGGGAGGTCGGCACATAAGCGTCCGTGAGGTCGATCGCGGCGCGAGTCTGCGAGACCGTCGTCGTGAGGAAGCGCTCGGCGACGTCGCGGATCACGCGCGCCTCCTCGGGGTGCGGGACGAGCACCCGGCCGACGCCGTCTGGTGCCGGGGCGGACTGGTAGCCGGAGGGGACTGTCGCCCGTCCGGTGTAGCGGTCAGCGACGGTTCGGCGATGCGAAATCGAGGATGCGACGTGCTTCGCGGTGTTATCGGCCTCCGTGCGGGCCACCTCGGAGAGGACGGCGGCGATCAGACGCCAGGCCGGTTGATCCGACCGGAGACCGTCCTTAAGCGCGACGAACGTCGCGGACGGTACCGCGTCGAGCGCGTCACCCAGTGCGCCAGTCGCGCCGAGGCCTTGGCCCGTCCAGCGGTCGACCTTCCACACGGCGAGTACGTCCGCCTCGTCGTCGTGGAGCATCCGGAGCGCCTCGGCCGCGTTGGCGCGTGCTTCCCGGCCGGAGAGCCCGTCGTCGGTAAGCGTCCGGACGATCGTCCAGCCTTCCCGAGTGGCAAGCTCGCGGAGGTCTGCCTCTTGCCGGGCGATTGAGGTCGAGTCCTCCGACGAGGACGAGAGACGTAGGGACAGAGCTAACGCTTCACGTGAGAGATACACGCCTCGCGTGAGTTGTCTCCCGAGCAGCAGGTCCACTTCGGGACTGCGAATCACCTGACCGATGGACTGATCTAGGGCGTGTTGCTAAATGGGTGCTCGGGTGCCGTGGGTCACGCTTGAGGTGTGCCGCGTGACGTGATCTCCGATG
>NZ_JADKSB010000016.1:0-24322 GCF_015350935.1 Curtobacterium sp. VKM Ac-2887
AGTCCACCCGGACGAGCGCGGCGTGACCGCGGCTGGGTTCCTCACCCGCGCGGCAGCGTACTTTGCCGCCCATGGCATCCGGAAGATCGAGCGGGTGATCTCGGACAACGCCTTTGCTTACCGGCACTCAGCCGCGTTCAAGAACGCGGTCGCGGAGCTGGGTGCGAAGCAGAAGTTCATCAAGCCGCACTGCCCATGGCAGAACGGCAAGGTCGAACGCTTCAACCGGACCCTCGCGACCGAGTGGGCCTATCGGCAGCCCTTCACCAGCAACAACGCACGTGCCGACGCACTTGCACCCTGGATCGAGCACTACAACACTGGCCGGATCCACTCGAGCCACGGGCTCACGCCCGCAGCCCGAGTGTCACCAACGTGATGACTCAGTACACCTAGCCCCGTCGCGCACCACTTCTCCGACAGGACACGAGGTGATCACCTCGTGTCCTGTCGCGTTGTGCGTGCGCACAGTGCGCGGGTCCGACGGGGCGTAGCGTCCACAGCATGGTGACGGTGTCGCGGGCGACGGTCGCGGTGGTCGGTGGTGGCCCCGCCGGGGTCGTCCTCGGCCTGCTGCTCGCCCGGGCCGGCATCGCCGTGCGCGTCGTCGAGCAGCACGACGACTTCAACCGGGACTTCCGGGGCGACACCGTGCACGCCTCGACGATCCGGCTGCTCGACGAGCTCGGCCTCGGCGAGCGCTTCCGAGCCCTGCCGCAGTCACGGCTCGACGACTTCTCCCTGCCGATGCCCGACGGGTCACGACTGCTGCTCGGCGACTTCTCACGGCTCGACCCCCCGTACGACCACGTGGCTATGGTGCCGCAGTGGGACCTGCTCGACCTGCTCGTGACCGCTGCCCGGCAGGAACCGTCGTTCGACATCGCGATGGGCCGCGCGGCGACCGGGCTCATCGAGGAGAACGGCGTGGTCACCGGGGTCCACCTCCGCACGCGCGACGGCAGCGGCGAACCCGAGGAGCTCCGCGCCGACGTCGTGATCGCGTGCGACGGACGGAACTCGGTCCTGCGCCGGGCAGCGGGGCTCGTGCCGCGGGCGTTCCCGGTGCCGTTCGACACCTGGTGGTTCCGGCTCCCCCGGCGGTCGGGCGACGCGGCGAGCGCCCTGACCCCCGCGTTCTCGGGGAAGGACGTGCTGCTGAGCTTCCCGCGGCCCGACTACCACCAGGTCGCGTACTTCGCCCCGAAGGACTCGGACGCCGCGCTGCGGGTTCAGGGCGTCGCTGCCTTCCGGGAGCGGGTGGCCCGGCTCCGTCCGGACTTCGCCGACCGGGTCGACACGATCGGGTCGATGGACGACGTGCACGTGCTCGACGTCCGGATGGACCGGTTGCGGCGGTGGTGGCGGCCGGGGCTGCTGTGCATCGGCGACGCGGCGCACGCGATGTCGCCCGCGGGTGGGGTGGGGATCAACCTCGCGGTGCAGGACGCCGTGGCGACGGCGGCGATCCTGGTGCCGTCGTTGCAGCGTGGGCTCCGAGGTGCGGGGTTGGACGGTGCGCTGGCCGCGGTGCAGCGTCGTCGGAGGCCGCCGGCAGTCATCGTCCAGTCGGCGCAGGCAGTACTGCACCGCGTCGTGTTCGAGCGGGCCTTCGCCGGACGGCTGCAGGACGGGCCACCGCTGCTGCCCGTGCTGCTCGCCCGGTACGTGCCACCGTCGCGGGGTCTCTACGCCCGGGGCATCGCGTTCGGGCCGCTTCCGGAGCACGCGCCGAGCTGGGCGCGGCGCTGAACGGAGCGGGCGCGGTGGACGGGACCGGACGGCGGACGGGAGGCGCGGGGCGGGGCTGCCACGGGCCTCCCGGTCGGCGGGTGGTCACCACCACTGCGCGACGCACCCTGTGCGCGACCGCGCACCCCCGGCGCATGCTGGGGCCATGAAGCAACGAGTCATCGGAGACGTGTCGGTCAGCGCCATCGGTCTGGGCGGGATGCCCATGTCGATCGAAGGGCGCCCCGACGAACGACAGTCCATCGCGACCATCCACGCCGCGCTCGAGAACGGTGTCACGCTCATCGACACCGCGGACGCGTACCACCTGGCCGCCCACGACGAGGTGGGGCACAACGAGGAGCTCATCGCCCGGGCGGTCCGCGAGTTCCACGGCGACACCGAGTCGATCCTCATCGCCACGAAGGGCGGACACCTGCGACCGGAGGCCGGCGCCTGGGCGCAGAACGGCCACCCGGAGCACCTGAAGCAGGCGGCGAAAGCGTCGGCGAAGCGCCTCGGCGTCGAGGCGATCGGCCTGTACCAGTTCCACCGTCCGGACCCCGCGGTGCCCTACGCCGAGTCGGTCGGCGCGCTCGGCGAGCTGCTCGACGAGGGCGTCATCCGGATGGCCGGCATCTCGAACGCAGACCCCGACCAGATCCGGACGGCGAACGAGGTCCTCGACGGACGACTCGCCTCGGTGCAGAACCAGTTCTCGCCGAAGTTCCGGTCGAGCGAGCCGGAACTCGAGCTCTGCGACGAGCTCGGGATCGCGTTCCTGCCGTGGAGCCCGCTCGGTGGCATCGCGAACGCCGCCGACCTCGGCACCGCCTACGAGGACTTCGCGTACATCGCACGCGACCGTGGCGTGACCCCGCAGGTCATCGCGCTCGCGTGGGAGCTGCAGAAGAGCGACGTGGTCGTCCCGATCCCCGGGGCGTCGCGGCCGCAGTCGATCCTCAACTCGCTGACCGCACCGACCGTGAAGCTGCGGCCGGAGGACGTCGCCCGTCTGGACGCGTCGCAGCCGGCGGCCGTCTGAGTCGCCTTCGTCCTGCCGCTCCACGACGCGTGACGACGCCCCGCAGTTCCGGTCGGAGCTGCGGGGCGTCGTGGTGTCGGGGCCGGGTGTGGCGACTAGTTGCTCGGGCAGACCGCCGAGACCTCGTTGAGCGAGGACTGCACGTCGGTCTGGGCGTCCTTCGCCTCGGCGGAGTCGCTCGAGCCGCTGGAGGTGAGCGCCGAGGCGTACGCCTTCGCGTCCTCGGTGAAGTCCTCGAAGGCGTCGTGGACGTCGTCGTTGGTGACCTTCGGCAGCGCGGCGTCGAGACGGTCGGTGAACTCGCCGACCAGCTTCGCCCGCGCAGCGGGGTCCGCCGGCGCCGAGGACGACGTCTGCTCGGCGATGAACGACTTGAGCTCGTTCTCGACCAGGGCGCACGCCTCGGTCTTGGTCTGCGCGGGAGCGGCGGCCGAGGTCTTCGACGGGGCGGACGTCTTCGACGTCTCCGTCGGGGCGCCGTCGTCGGACGAGCCGCCATCGCTGGACGAGCCGCCGGAGCAGCCCGCCAGCAGCGCCACGGCGACGAGCGCCGTGGTCACCGCGGTGAGGGTGCGGCGCATCAGGAGTTGCACTCCTTCTGGAAGGCATTGCCGGCGTCCTGCACCTTGGTGCTGGACTTCGTGAGCGCCGAGACGTCCGCCGACTGCGGGTCCTTCGCGATGTCCTCGATCTGGTCGACGAGGTCGCCGTAGGCGTCCTCGAAGGCCTCGCCCTTGTCCTGCAGGGCGTCGTCGGACAGGTCGTCGACGCCGTCGGAGATCTTCTCGTCGAGCTCCTTGAGCTTCGTGACGGCGGCGTCCGGGTCGGACTGCAGGTTCGCGGCTTCGGACTGCACGCCCTCGGCGGCGGACTTGACCGTCTTCTCGAACTGGGTGCACTGGTCGGCCTTCGACGGCCCGGTCGAGCAACCGGCGAGCAGGGTGAGCGCGAGGCCAGCGGTGGCGAGCGCGATGAACTTGTTCTTCGGCATGGTGGAGAGTCCCCCTCGATCGGTCCGCACTCCCCCGGATGAGGTGCAGATCCGTCATCGAGCGTACATGGGGCACTCACAGGATGACCGGCCGCCCGGCGTACCGTCGAGGGCATGCGCGCCATCACGTTCGACGACACCACCATGTCCGTGACCGACCTGCCCGACCCGGTGCCCGCCGCGGGCGAGGTGCTCATCGAGGTCGCCGCCGCCGGGGTGAACAACGCCGACCTGCAGCAGCGCGCGGGGAACTACCCGCCGCCGCCCGGAGCCTCGGAGATCCTCGGGCTCGAGGTCTCCGGCACCGTCCGGGCACTCGGCGACGGGGTGACCTCGGTGGCCGTCGGCGACCGCGTGTGCGCCCTGCTGTCCGGCGGCGGCTACGCCTCGCTCGTCGTGGCTCCCGCGACGCAAGTGCTGCCGGTCCCCGACACGGTCGACCTGGTCGAGGCTGCCGGCCTGCCCGAAGCCGCCTGCACCGTGTACTCGAACATCGGCATGCTCGCCGGACTCCGCCCCGGGCAGACGCTGCTCGTGCACGGTGGCACCGGCGGCATGGGCTCGCACGCCGTCCTGTGGGCGAAGGCCCTCGGTGCCACGGTGATCGCGACGAGCGGTGGCGACCGCAAGGTCCAGGCGTCGCGTGACCTGGGTGCCGATCTGGTGGTCGACCACCGCACCGAGGACTTCGTGGAGCGCGTCCTGGCGTTCACGGACGGCGTCGGGGTCGACGTGGTGCTCGACGTCGTCGGACCGTCGTACCTGGCGCGGAACCTGCAGGCCCTCGCACCCAACGGGCACATCGCCGTCATCGCCTCGGGCAGCGGCAGCACCGCCGAGCTCGACCTCGGCGCGCTGATGCGGAAGCGGGCGTCGATCAGCGGGACGACCCTGCGCGCCCGGCCGCTCGCCGAGAAGGCCGCGATCGTCGCCGCCGTCCGTGAGCACGTCTGGCCCCTCGTCGCCGACGGCAGCGTCCGCCCGGTCATCGACACCGTCCTGCCGCTCGCCGAGGTCGAAGAGGCGCACCGGAAGGTCCGCGACGGCGAGGTCGTCGGGAAGGTGCTGCTGACGCTCTAGGCGCGTGGGCGGGCTGCGCCCGGGTGCCCTGCGCCCGGGTGCGCTGCGCCCGGGTCTGCCGCGCTCGGCCGCACCAGGTCGAGTACCTGCCCGCACTTCGCGCCGAACGTCGCACGGAGCAGGTCCGCCGCGTCGCGGTCCTCGTCGAACCGTGCGGGCATGTCGATCGCGAGCATGATCGCGAAGATCATCCCGCTGCCGAGGAAGCCCTGCACCTGGTCGTCCGGGATCCCCGCCTCGTCCCGCAGGAACCGGTAGATCTCGAGGAAGCCGTCGCGTGCGGCCGCACCGATCGCGGGCTCGGCACCCGAGACGAACCCCTGCAGCAGCACGGTGTGCAGGCCCTGCTCGGCAGCGAGGTCGACGAACTGCTCACCGATGACGTGCGCGGGCACGTCGTCCGGGCCGAGGGTCGTCAGGGTCTCGCGCCAGGCGTCGAGCAGGATGCCGAGCGTGTCGCGGAAGACCTCGAGGAACAGCGCTTCCTTCGACCCGAACATCCGGACGACGTACGGCTGGCTGATGCCCGCCGCCGAGGCGATCTGGTCGGTGGTGGTGCCGTGGTAGCCCTGGCGGCCGAACACCCCGCGTGCGGCTTCGAGGATCATCGCGCGACGCTGCGCTGCCGGCATCCGGACCGCTGTCTCCGCGCTCATGGTTGACAGGTTATCAGTCGATTACTACAGTCCGTCGAGACAAGTAATCATCGGATTACCAACGACTGGAGACACCATGTCCCGACGCATCCCCGTGTGGCTCGCGATCGCCGCCGCGTCCCTCCCGATGTTCATGGCGACGCTCGACAACCTCGTCGTCACCAGCGCACTCCCCGCCGTGCACGCCGACCTCGGCGCCTCGGTCGAGGAGCTGCAGTGGATCACCAACGCCTACACGCTCGCCTTCGCCGCCCTGATGCTGCTGGCCGTCGGCCTCGGCGACCGCATCGGCCGCCGCCACCTGTTCATCGCCGGCATCGGCGTCTTCACCGTCTCATCGGCCTTCGCCGCGATGAGCACCGACCCGACCGCCCTCATCGTCTGGCGCGCGGTCGAGGGGGCCGGCGCCGCGGCGATCATGCCCCTGTCGCTGACCCTGCTCGTCGGCAGCGTCCCGGACCGCCTGCGGACCGTGGGCATCGGCGTCTGGGGCGGCATCTCCGGCCTCGGCGTCGCGCTCGGCCCGCTCATCGGCGGAGCCGTCGTCGAGAGCTGGAGCTGGGAGGCGATCTTCTGGCTCAACGTCCCCGTCGGCGTGATCGCGATCCCGCTCGCCCTGTTCGCCCTGCCGAACACCCGTGGCGCCCGGGTCCGGACCGACGTCCTCGGCGTCGTGTTCGCGGGTCTCGGGGTGCTCGGCGTCGTGTTCGGCATCGTCCGCGGCAACGACGCGGGCTGGACGAGCACCGAGGTGCTGGTCGGCCTCATCGGTGGCGGTGCACTGCTCGTCGCGTTCGTCGTCCGCCAGGCCACGACGGCCGCACCGCTCCTGCCGCTCCGGTTCTTCCGCGACCGCAGCTTCACCCTCGCCAACCTCGTCGCCATGACCTTCTCGTTCGGCGCGTTCGGGTCGGTCTTCATCCTGATCCAGTTCCTGCAGGTGGTGCAGGGCCGGTCACCGCTCGAGGCCGGCGTCTGGACGATGCCGTGGACGCTCGCACCGATGATCGTCGCGCCGCTCGCCGGGATCATCGCACCACGTGTCGGCACCCGGGTGCTCATCGCCGGCGGCATGGCGTTCCTGTCCGCCGGACTGTTCTGGATCGCCGCCACGATGTCCGCCGACGTCACCTTCACCGGCCTCCTGCCCGGCTTCCTGCTCGCCGGCATCGGCATGGGCGCCGTGTTCGGGCCGATCTCGACCGCCGTGCTCGCGCGGATGCCGCAGGACGACCACGCGAAGGCCTCCGGCGCGAACTCCACCCTGCGCGAGATCGGCGTCGCACTCGGCATCGCGGTGCTCACCGCCGTGTTCACCGGTGCCGGCGGCCAGCTCACGCCCACCGGTTACGTCGACGCGGCACAGCCCGCCGTGCTGGTCGGAGCGGCCGTCGTCGCAGCCTCGGCACTCGTCGCCGTGTTCCTGCCGGCAGGTCGCGGATCCCACGTCCCCGACGTGGTCGCCGATGATGCTCGGGAGGCGCGCCCCACGCCCGCCGTCCCGGCTCCCGTCGCGTAAGCGCCCGGTCTGGTCCTAGGCGTGGACGCGGGAGAGGAACTCGACCAGCGCCGGGTGCTGCGGGGCGTCGAGGACCTCGGCGGGGACGCCCTGCTCGACGACCTCTCCCCGGTGCAGGAACACGATCCGGTCGGCCACGTTCCGCGCGAAGTGCATCTCGTGCGTGGTCATCAGGATCGTCGACCCCTGCCGCTTCAGCTCGGTGACCAGGTCGAGCACCTCGCCGACGAGCTGGGGGTCGAGGGCGCTCGTGACCTCGTCGAGCAGCAGGAGCTCGGGGTCGGACGCGATCGCCCGGACGATGGCCACGCGCTGCTGCTGGCCGCCGGAGAGCCGATCCGGGTAGGCATCGGCGAACTCCGCGAGCCCGATCCGTTCGAGCAGCCGACGCGCGGTCGCCTCGGCCTCGGCCCGGCCGACGCCGTGCACCTGCCGCGAAGCGAGTGTCACGTTGTCGAGCACGCGCATGTGCGGGAACAGGTTGAACTGCTGGAAGACCACGCCGATCCGCGCACGGACACCGTCGACCGCGACGCGGGGATCAGCGATGTCGGTGCCCTGCAGCAGGATCTCGCCGTCGTCGATGCCCTCGAGCAGGTTCACCGTCTTGAGCAGGGTCGACTTGCCCGAGCCGGACGCCCCGATGACGCAGATGACCTCGTGGCGGTGCAGCGTCAGGTCGATGCCGCGCAGGACCTCGTGCTCGCCGAAGGCCTTGCGCAACCCGCGCAGCTCGAGGACCGCAGCGTCCGCACCGGACGCACCACGGGCCTCCTGGCCGACCTCACTCATACGGTCCCTCCGATCTGCTCGCGCCGCTGCTGGCGGCGCGCGATCGCGTCCGTGACGCGGATCAGCGGCAGGCTGATCACCACGAACAGCAGCCCCGCGACGAAGTACGGCGTGAAGTTGTAGGTCTCCGCCTGCGCGATCTGCGCCGAACGGACCGCGTCGACGGCGCCGAGGATCGACACCAGGCCGACGTCCTTCTGCATCGAGACGAAGTCGTTCATCAGTGCCGGTGTGACCTTGCGGATCGCCTGCGGCAGCACCACGAGTCGCAGCGTCTTGGCGTGCGAGAGCCCGAGCGACCGCGCGGCCAGACGTTGCGAGGGGTGCACGGCCTCCATGCCGGCACGCAGGACCTCAGCGATGTACGACGAGTACGTCAGGACGATCGCGATGGTGCCCCAGACCTCGGCGGGCAGCCGCGGGAACACCCCGAGACCGGGGATCCCGTAGCCGACCAGGTAGAGCACGATGATGAGCGGCAGGCCGCGGAACAGGTCCGTGTACCCGGTCGCGAGCATCCGCAGCGGGAAGAAGACCGGGTTCCGCAGGCCCCGCACCACTGCGAGCAGGGTGCCGAACACGGCGACGCCGATGGCGCTGAAGAACAGGATCCGGACGTTCAGCCAGAGGCCCAGCAGGATGTCCGGGAACGTGTCGATCGCGGTCTGCGGGTCGAAGAACGACTGCTGGACCGCTGCCCAGCCGGGGGTGTTCACGACACCGAAGTAGGCGATCGCGATCACCACGAGCGTCGACACCACCGACACCACGATCGACCGGCGTCCGCGCTGCCGGCGGTAGAGCCGCCGCTCGGCCTCGACCTGGCTCGGCGCGGCTGCGGCGACCGGGGTACCGGCGCCTGCTGGAACGGTCATGCGGTTACTTCAGGACCGGGGTGTTGGTCTCCGAGGAGAGCCACTTGGTCTGCAGGTCCTCGAGCGTGCCGTCGTCCGTCAGCGACTTGAGCGCCTTGTCCACCTTGCTCGTGAGCTCCGAGCCCTTCGGCAGGACGAAACCGAACTGGTCGCCCTTGCCGTCGGACGGGAACTGCGCCGACACCGTGCCGTCGTCGAGCTGCGCCGCGGCCATGTAGAACGCCGTCGGCAGGTCGGTGACGATCGCGTCGATCTGGCCCGACTTCAGTGCGAGCACGGCGTCATCGTTCGAGTTGAAGACCTGCGGGGTGATCCCGAGCACGCTCTTCACGCTGGCGATCGACGTGGACCCGGTGGCGACGCCGATCGCGTCCTTCTTGAGGGCGGCGATGCTCGTGTCGTCGACGGCCTTCGAGGTGCTGGTCGTCACCACGGCCTGCGTGGTCGTGTAGTACGCGCTCGACATGTCGACGGCCTTCTTGCGCTTGGCGTCGATCGAGAACTGCTGGACGTTGAGATCCCAGTCCTTCGGGCCCGGTGCGATCGCGCTGTCGAAGGTGCTGCGCTTCCACACGACGTCGGACTTGGCGTAGCCCATCTCCTTCGCGACCGCGTACGCGACGGCGGACTCGAAGCCCTTGCCGGACTCCGGCTTGTTGTCCTCGATCCACGGCGAGTACGCCGGCTCACCGGTGGCGACCGTCAGCTTGCCGTCGGTGACGGTGCCGTCTTCGTTGCTGCCGCTGCCGGCGGCGCACGACGTCAGGGCGAGGGCGGCGACCGCGGCTGTTGCGACGGCGAGGGTGAGGCGGAGGGATCGGGTCACGGTCGGGCCTTCGTGCGAGGGGGGTGGGGGCAGGTCGAAGTGTACTTCGCGGTGGGATACCAACGCGACTCCGGGTGCCCCTCGTGACCCGGTCTCGTGTCACACACCAGTCGACGGGTCGACGTCTGGCTGGTAATCTGGCGAGGCGGGCTGAACCGAGCGCATGCTCGGCTGAGGTCTGAGATCAAGGGGCGTCCCAGCACGGGGCGCCCCCTTTCTGCGCTCTGAACGTCCTCCGCTCTGTCCCGCCGAACGACGACCGCGTCGCGCCGAGTGCACCAGGCGATCAGCCGAGATCTGCAGTCACAGCCGATCGCGCATCAGCCTCCGATGCCGACCCAACGTCGACGACGCGGGAGGTCACGGCAACGACTTCTCGTCCGGCCAAGAGACGGGTTGCCGAGATCGCGGTCACCGTGCAGTATGTGTGCATCCGGTAACACTTCACCGGCTACTCAAGGGTGAGAGATGACCAAGAAGAACACATTTTCTGCTGTACTCGTGTCGACCGCAGTCGCGGCTTCAGTGCTGGCACCCGCCGTCCCGGCACATGCAAGCGATGAACTCCTACGGGCCTCGATCCCGCCACACGTCGTGGTCGATGGGAGCTTTGATCCCGACAGTGAGGCCGTGATGGTCGGCGACGGCCCCACGACCCAGTCCGGTAACTGCAAGGACCGCGCCTTCACGGTGCTACCGGTCATGGGCCAGTCCGTCAACGGCTGCAACGTGATCGGCTGGAACGCCGCAGCGCGGGCCCCGTACAAGTGGTACAAGCACATGGGTACCACCAACCCCTGCATCTGGGGCAAGGGGTTCAACTCCAAGCACGCACCCACCTGGACGGCGATCGGCTGTGGCTCGGGGCAGACGAAGACCGTTCCGTGGGGCAATGTTGCCGGCACCAAGAAGATGAAGGGGCTCACCGCGGTCGGCTGGGCCGGCGTGCAGTGGCAGTGACACGGCACAGCATGCGGCGACGCGGGCTCGGGGTCATCGCCTCGAGCTGCGTCGCCGCAGCTCTTCTGTCGGGTTGCGCATCCGGCGAACTTCGAGCAGCTCCTTCCGAACCGCTTCCGCGGACCGACGAGCCTGCGCTCGACGTGGCTTCGATGCAGTCAATCGCTGATCATCTCCGCGATTCCGTGCCGTGCGAAGACGCCGACGCGTTGCTCGATGACCTTGCCTTCTGGGATGCGATGCGGGGATTCGATTGCTTCAACGGTGTTGATGCAACGTTCGTCCGCGCCTACGCTCACACCGCATCCGTTCCGCAGACGCTTGAGGACTGGGCCGACACGTTCAACGGGGAACGTGCCGTCGCTCGCGGTGAGAACTGGTTCGTGATCGGATCACCTGCCGTCGTCGCGGCGTTGGACGCTCCTCCAGACGCGCCGAAGATCGCCGGGGATGCCGGGTCCCCCACGAAGCTGACAGCGGAGCAGGAGTACCTGACCACCTGCACGCAGTTCGTCGCGAGCGAGGGAGAACGGTACGTGAACCATCCGGATGAGCGCAACGAGACAGCGGCCCAGTACGACAGGTTGTTCCCGGCCGTCGCTGCAGAAGTGCACGCAGCAGTCGACAGCCTCGGCAGGGACCGCATCCGCAAGGTCCCGGACACGGAGCGATGGGCAGCAGCGCTCTCACCGATCGGTCCTCGCCTCAAGGCGAAGTGCGCGACCGCGTACGAGAAGGTGGCCGCCACCGTGAGTCCAGTCGAGGGGAGCCCGTGACGAGCACGTCCAGGCCTGCTTCGGATCGCACCGCGGTCGCGACCACCGGAACGATCGCATCATTCAGCAGCACCGTCCTCTCCGTCGACAACCTGCTCGGCTTCGGTGGCTTCCACCTGTTCGGCTTCGGCGCGGCGGCGTTCTTCGTCGCGTTGGCCTTGCTCGCTGGATCGGCGTGCATGGTGTTCGCGGTGCGTGCACGTGATCTCGCACCCGGCATCGCCGCCGCATCCGTGGCGGGGTTCGTCGTGACACAGTCGCCGGCTCTCGGCACCGATCTGTGGCTCCCGCTGTCGACCGCGTTGCACGCGCTCGTGCCACTGGCGTTCGCGGTCTCCGCGCTCGTCACATGGCGCAGATCTGCGCTGAAGGTGCTGCGCGCAGGGTCGTCGCTCACGGCGACCCTGGCGGTGTCGTGGGCGGTGGGCGGGTTCGTGCCGCTGTGGCTCGAGTTGTTCCTGGCCCTGCAGGCGGCGACGCTGCTCGCAACCACGGCCCTCATGGTTGGCCCGTTGCTTCCACGTGTTGCCGGCTTCGTGCGGAACATCTGGGACAACGCAGCAATCCGCTGACCAACCCTCGCCACTCGACGCCGCGGTCACGGAAGTGGTGCGTCAGTCGGCCATCCTGAAGTCCTCGAAGGAGAACCCCGGCGACACCAGGCAGCTCAGCAGCACCTCGCCGTCGTTCGGGATCGTCCGCTGCCACACGCCGCCGCGCACGAACGCCTGTGCGTCGTTCACCCGGTCACGTCCGGCGTCGGGCCCGAGGGTGATCCGCGCACCGGGCTCGGGAGCATCGCCGGAGCCGCCGAGTTCGAGCTCGACGGTGTCCGGACCGTGCCACATCCAGATCTCGTCGCTCGTCACCCGGTGCCAGGCCGAGGCCTCGCCCGGGGGCAGCAGGAAGTGGATCAGGGTCGCGGCGGGGCGGTCCCCCGCGGGCGTCGTCACCGTGGCCGGCGAGGTCCAGGTGCGGACGTACCAACCACCTTCGGGGTGCGGCTCCATGCCGAGGGCGATGGCGCGCTTCGGCACTTCGAGCCACTCGATCAGTTCGCCGTCGACGGTGCGACGGGCGGCCATGCCGGGGCGGGGTGCGGTGTCGGTCATGATTCCTCCACAGGGATGACAGGGCGAGCGGGGCGGTCGGGCGACGACGTGGGCACGCCGGTCAGTGCTCCGTCGACGGCGCGGACGACCCCGCGGATGACGGTGGCGGACGCACGCCCGGCACCGTCCTCGACGAGCTCGGCGAGTGCGTCGGGCACGGTCCGGGCGTCGACGTCGAATACGGCCAGGTCGGCGCGGGCGCCCACGGCGAGGTGGCCGATGCGGTCCGGGCCGACGGCGAGCCCCATGGCGTGCGCACCACCGAGGGTCGCCGCCGACAGGAGCCGCTCGTGCAGGTCGCGGTGGCCGTAGCCCTGGGCGCGGGCGATCCGGTGCAACGCCGTGACGTCCGCCATCAGGTCGAGGGACGGTGCCGACGACAGCGAGTCGGTGCCGATGGCGATCGGGCTGCCCTCGCGCAGGTAGTCGGCGACGGGAGGCGGGTCGAGGCCGATGACGGCGTTCGACCGCGGGCACAGTGCGACTGCGGTGCCGCGAGCGCGCAGGAGCGCCCGGTCGGCAGCGGTCATGTACACGCCGTGCGCGATGTGGCAGTCCGGGCCGAGCACCCCGAGCCGGTCGACGAACGCGGTGGCGCTCGCCCCGAACCCGAGTGCCCGGAGCGCCCGGAACGAGGGCACGTTCGCCAGGTGCCAGTCGTTGCCGTGGCCGACGCCGTCGACGCCGTCGAGTCCGGGGACCGGTCCGAGGGCGATGCGCTCACCCTCGAAGGCGGCCTCGCCGAGGTGCAGGTGCAGGCGGAGCCCACGCTGCCGGACGATGTCGGGGAGTTCGAGGAGGGGCGCGACCTCGAGCGAGTACGGCGCATGCGGCGACAGACCGGCGCCGGGGTTCGTCGGGATCCGGGCGAGTTCGTCGAGCACCTGGTCGCGGCCGTGCGACTGCCACGCGTCGTTCTCCCAGTCCATCACCTCCCAGTAGGCGATGCCACCGAGCCCGGCATCCTCGAGCGCGGTGGAGGCCTCGATGTCGGTGACGATGTCCGCGATGCTCGTCACGCCCGCGCGGATCGAGGCGGCGGCACCAGCGGCTGCTTCGGCCCGCCAGTCGTGCGGTTCGGCGTAGTCCTGGTTGAACGCGGACGCCCAGTCCTCGAAACCGTCGTACTGGCCTCGGCCGACACTGGCCATGCCGGTGTACTGCAGGTGCGAGTGCGCGTTGACGAGGCCCGGCAGGAGGGCTCCGCGCCACTGCCGTTCGGTGAACGTCGCACCCGAGCCGGTGAGCTGGTCGACGACCCAGGACCGGTCGCCGACGTGCAGGATGCGGCCGTCCTGCACGGCGACCGCGCCGTCGGCGATCGGGGGCGCGGTCATCGGCACGACGACGCGCGCCGAGTGCACGACGACGGAGTGGTCGGCGCTCGGGTGCGCGGCGCTCATGCGGGGTCTCCGAAACGACGCGTCCGGACGTCCGGCTCGCGGTCCGCCGGGTGTTCGGCTGGAAAGCCGGGAGGAACGGGGCGCGCTCCGAACGCGGCGAGCGCCACGCGGGCGGTCGCGTCGTCGACCGCGGGATCGATGGGCACGACAGCTCGCTCCAGTTCGTCGCCGCGCTCCAGCAGCATGCGGACGGCCCCGAGCTGCGCGGCGAAGGACAGGTCCATGATCTCGATCGGGTTGCCCTCGGCCGCGGTGATGTTGATGCAGCCGCCGCGGTCGAGCACGATCGGTCCGCCCTCGGCGTCGGGGAACACGAGGCGCTCGGCCTTCGGACCCACTGGCCGCAGTCCGGCTCCGGCGGCGCGGGCGTCGTCGAGCGCGACCTCGTGGTCGACCCCGCCCGCGACGGCGACGATAGCCCCGTCCGCGCACGAGCGCAGCACGCGCAGGTCGATGGTGTCGGCGACCCCAGTGGCGCTCACCACGAGGTCGACGTCCTGCACCGCCTCGGCGAGCGGCGCGACGGCGTGGCCGGCGAACAGCGCCTGCAGGGCGCGCACCGGGTCGGTCTCGGCGACCGTGACCCGGAACCCGAGGGCGGAGAGCACCAACGCGACCCCCTCGCCGACGTGCCCGAACCCGGCGACGACCGCCGCGCCTCCCGGCTGCACTCGGTGCGTACCGGACGGGAGCCCGTCGACCAGGTCGAGCACGGCGAACACCGTCGACTGCCCGGTGCCGTACCGGTTGTCGAAGAACGTCTTGGTGCGGGCGTCGTTGACGGCGACCACGGGGATGCCGAGCTCGCCCCGCGACGCCATCACGCGCAGGGGTCGGAGGCCGCTCGTGGTCTCCTCGGCCGCGCCGAGCATCGTCGGCAGCAGGTCCGGACGCTCCTGGTGGGCGAGCCGGATGACGTGGGAACCGTCGTCGAGCAGGATGTGCGGCCGGGTGTCGAGCATCGCGAGGGCGAGCGCCTTCTGCTCCGGCAGCGAGGCCGTGCTGCTCGCGTGCACCGTGAGCCCCGCTGCCCGGAGCGACGCGGCCACGGCGTCGTCGGTCTCGTCGGCGTGCGCGTAGACGACGACCTCCGCACCGGCGTCGCGGAGGAGCAGGCTCAGCACCGCCGTCTTCGGCTCGAGGAACATCGCGACGCCGATGCGGGTGCCACGCAGGAGTCCGCCGTCGCGGAGTTCGGCGGCGACCGCGCGCGAGACGGGCATCGAGCGTCGCGCCCAGCGCAGCCGGGCGTCGGCGGCCGGGTCGTCCTCGGGGTCGCGGCCGGTGGAGACCAGGAAGACGTCGTCGGAGAGCATCGGGACGCCGAGCACGCCGGGGCGGGCGGTGACGACGGGGCCGAAGGCGTCCTCGTCGACCGCGGGCAGGTGCCGGCCGGCGTCGATCACGATGAGCGTGGCGTCGCGGGGGCGGTCCGCCTCGCGCTCGATGACGGGGGTGGAGTCCTCGGGGGAACCGAGGCACCAGAGCTGGTCGATCGGTTCGTGCTCCGCGGCCGGGCGCGCACCGAGGCCGGTCAGCAGGCCGTGCAGCGCCGACGCGTCGCGGGGGTCGCCACCGACGATGCGGAACCGACGGGCCGCGACGAGCAGGTTCGTGACCGCGGCGAAGCGTCGGACGGCCGCCGACGCCCAGGATCGCGTCACGGGGTCGGGTCCTGGCGGCATGCCCCAATCGTAGGGAATGCGCGGGGCCCCGCCGACGTACTCTCTGGGCATGAGCGATGCATCCACGACCGAAGTGTTCGACAAGGTGACGATGTTCGGTGCGGACTGGTGCCGCGACTGCCGCCGGTCCAAGGCGCTGCTCGACACCCTCGGCGTCGACTACGAGTACGTCGACGTCGAGCAGGACCTGTCGGCGGCCGACCGTGCCGAAGCGATCAGCGGGCGGAAGAACATCCCCGTCGTGGTGCTGCCGAACGGCAAGCACTTCGTCGAGCCGTCCGACGCCGAGCTGCGCGCCGAGCTTGAGGCCTCCGGCGCCGTCTGAGCCGCGGGCGGCTCGGCCGGCCGCTTTCGCAAAAGCGACAGTCTGCCGCCGAACATCGGCGGCAGCCTGTCGCGCTGGCGGCACCGACCGTGCGACGGGACGAGATCTGTCGCCTTCGCGGGATGCTCTGGGATCAACCCGGCCGGGAGGCGCGGTGCGCGCCCGACGCGCACCGTGCCTCCCGGCCGTGGTCGTGTCCAGAGCCCACCGGTCGCCGTCGGGCGCGGGTGACGCTTTCGCGAAAGCGACAGTGTGCCGCCGAACATTGGCGGCACACTGTCGCTCTGGCGGACCGACCGGCAGGTGCGGCGACTTCTGTCGCTTTCGCACCAAGCACATCGAGCACCGGGCGGACATCGGATGAATCGGGCATCATGAGGGCGTGATCATCGACGCTCACCACCACCTCTGGGACCCCGCCGACCGGCCGTACCCCTGGATGGACGACTCCGTCGCCCCGATCCGCCGGTTCGACGTGGACGACCTCCGCGCAGCGACGCAGGACACCGGCGTGACGCGGACCATCGTCGTGCAGGCCGTGCACGATCCCGACGAGACCGCCTGGCTCCTCGAGCAGCCCGCCCCCGTCGCGGGCGTCGTCGGCTGGGTGGACCTGACCGCGCCGGACGTGGCTGACCGGATCGCCGCCGTCCGTGCGCTTCCCGGCGGTGATCGCCTCGTCGGCACCCGGCACCTGGCACAGGACGAACCGGACCCCGGCTGGCTCGGCCGCCCCGACGTCGCCCGCGGGGTGCGAGTCCTCGCCGGTGCCGGCCTGGTGTTCGACTTGCTCGTCCGCGCCCGAGAGCACTCGGCCGCGCTGGCCCTGGTCGACGCCGTCCCCGACGCATCGTTCGTGCTGGACCACGCCGGCAAACCATCGATCGACACGGGTGACCCGGCCTGGCCCGGACGGATGGCCGACTTCGCTGCACGCCCGAACGTCACGTGCAAGGTCTCCGGCCTGCTCACCGAGGCCGGACCGGACTGGCGCGACCGCCCGGTCGGCCGGTACGCCCGCGAGGTCGTGGAGCAGTTCGGCCCGGAACGGTCGCTGTTCGGCTCGGACTGGCCGGTGTCGACCCTGGCGACCGGGTACGCGGCGGTCGTGCAGCGGACGACGGACGCACTCGCCGACCTGTCGACGACCGAGCACGACGCCGTCTTCGGCGGAACCGCGGAGCGCATCTACCTTGTCCCGAGGACCACGCATACATAGGATGTTTCTGGCTGCACTGGCGCAGCCGGAGAGCGAGGAACGATGCAGTTCGCACGACTCGGCCCGGCGGGGAGCGAGATCCCCGTGGCCATCGACACCGACGGCGAGGTCTTCGACCTCCGCTCGATCACCAGTGACATCAGCGGGTCCTTCCTGGCCTCGGACCCGGTCGGCCGCGTCGACCACGCCCGCAGCGCCGGCGACCTGACGATCATCGGTCGAGACCGGGCCGACGGCATGCGGCGCGGGGCACCGATCGCCCGCCCCGGCAAGGTCGTCTGCATCGGCCTGAACTACCGCGACCACGCCGCCGAGACCGGCGCCGACATCCCCACCGAACCGATCGTGTTCATGAAGGACCCGATGACGGTGATCGGCCCCGACGACGAGGTCCTGATCCCCAGGAACAGCACGAAGACCGACTGGGAGATCGAGCTCGCGATCGTCATCGGCCGCACGGCTCGGTACTGCGAGACCGATGCGGACGCCGAGGCCTCCATCGCCGGCTACGCGATCGCGAACGACGTGTCCGAGCGCGAGTTCCAGCTCGAGCGCGGTGGGCAGTGGGACAAGGGGAAGTCCTGCGAGACCTTCAACCCGCTCGGCCCGTGGCTGGTGACGCCCGCGTCACTCGCCGCCGCCGGCCTCGACCCCGCGGCACTCGCGCTCCGGCTGACCGTCAACGGCGAGGTCCGGCAGGACGGCACCACCGCCGACATGATCTTCCGCCCTGTGGAGATCGTCCGGTACCTGTCCCAGTTCATGGTGCTGTACCCCGGCGACGTCATCAGCACGGGGACCCCGGCGGGCGTCGCGCTGGCGGGACACGCGCCCTACCTGCAGCCCGGCGACGTCGTCGAGCTCACCGCCGACGGGCTCGGCTCGCAGCGCCAGACGGTCGGAGCAGCCTGATGGCGGACGCAACCGGCAGCGCCGGCAGCATCGGCAGCACCGGCGGCGCTCGCAGCGCTGCCAGCCACGACGGCGTCCGGGCCATCGTCACCGGGGGCGCGTCCGGCATCGGCGCGGCGATCGCCGCCGCCCTGCGGGACCGCGGTGCGACGGTCGCCGTGCTCGACCTGCAGCCGTCGACCGCCGAGGGGTTCCTCTCGGTCACGTGCGACGTCAGCGACGACGCCTCGGTCCGCACCGCCGTCGCAACCGCCGTCGAGCAGCTCGGCGGCCTCGACGTCCTGGTCAACAACGCCGGCATCGGCGCCCAGGGCACGGTCGAGGACAACGACGACGACGAGTGGCGCCGCGTGTACGAGGTCAACGTCCTCGGGGCCGTGCGACTGTCGCGCGCTGCGCTCCCCCACCTGCGGGCATCGGGCAACGCGAGCATCGTGAACACCTGCTCGATCGCCGCCACCGCAGGGCTGCCCCAGCGGGCGCTGTACTCGGCGACCAAGGGTGCGATCGCCGCCCTGACCCGCGCGATGGCCGCCGACCACATCCGCGAGGGCATCCGGGTCAACGCCGTCAACCCCGGCACGGCCGACACCCCGTGGGTCGCGCGGTTGCTGTCCACGGCGGGCGACCCGGCCGCCGAGCGCGCTGCCCTCGAGGCCCGGCAGCCGCACGGTCGGCTCGTGCAGGCGGAGGAGGTCGCCGAGGCGGTCGCCTACCTGACGAGCCCGCTCGCCCGGTCCACGACGGGCGTCGACCTGGCCGTCGACGGCGGGATGCAGGCCCTCCGGCTGCGGCCCGCCTGATGGTCCGGCCGTGACGACCGGGAGGCCCGGCTATCGTCGACCTGTCGGCTCGCGTCCGCGAGCGGGCCGGGATCAGGAGGTGGTGACGTGGCGTCACTGACCGACGATGCGATCGCACGCATCCAGCAGATGATCGTGAGCGGTGAGCTCCAACCCGGGCAGCGCCTCCCGCCCGAGAAGGAGCTGAGCGAGTCGCTCGGCCTGTCGCGGAACAGCCTGCGCGAGGCGGTGAAGGCCCTCGAACTCATCCGCGTGCTCGACGTCCGTCGTGGCGACGGCACCTACGTGACGTCGCTGGAACCGGGCGTCCTGCTCGAGGCCGTGTCGTTCGTCGTCGACATGCACCACGACCGGTCCCTCGTCGACCTGCTCGAGGTCCGCCGCATCCTCGAGCCCGCGTCCGCCGTCCTGGCGACCGCGCGGGCCTCGGAGCAGCAGATCGACGAGCTCGCCACGCTGATGCAGTCCGTCGGCGAGGACACCGGTGTCGAGGACCTCGTCGCGCACGACCTGCTCTTCCACTCGACGATCGCGGGCATCGGCGGCAACCAGTACCTGTCCGGACTGCTCGACGCCCTGTCGAGCAAGACCGTGCGGGTGCGGGTCTGGCGAGGGCTGACGCAGAACGGCTCGGTGCAGCGCACCCTCGACGAGCACGCCGCCATCGTGGACGCCATCCGACGCCGGGATCCGCAGCTCGTGCAGGCACTCGTGGTGTCGCACGTCGAGGGCGTCGAGCGCTGGTTGCGGCGCTCCCTCGACTGAAACCGAGAACGGGTGCAGGTGGGTGGGTGTTGTGTCGGTCGTCGGCCCTGACTCCGGCAACCATGCCGCGGCAACCGCACCCACGAGGAGGAAACCGTGCTCGGTCTCATCATCAGCTTGATCATCGTCGGACTCATCGCCGGCGCCATCGCCCGGCTCGTCGTCCCCGGCAAGCAGAACATCTCGATCCCCATGACCATCCTGCTGGGCATCATCGGCTCGTTCGTGGGCGGGTTCCTCGGGTTCCTGATCTTCCAGCACGACCCGATGGACGGCTTCTTCCAGCCGGCCGGCATCATCGGTTCGATCATCGGCGCCATCATCGTGCTGATCGTCTACATCCGCTTCTCGGGTCGCAGCGCCAAGACCCGCTAGGCAGGTCTCGGCGGGCACGACTCGCTGCACAACCAACGTCACCCCGAACCGCGCATCCGTGCGGTTCGGGGTGACTTTGGTTGTGCGGGGCTCAGGCGGTGAGCAGGCCGGCCGCGCGGAGGTCGTCCCACAGGGTCTCCGGAACGACGGCCGCAGCCCGCTCGACGTTCGAGCGCACCTGCGCGGCGGACTGCACGCCGAGGGCGATCGCGGCCACCGCAGTCGCACGCCGCGGGAACGCCAGCGCCGCCTCGGGCAGCGTGACCCCGTGCCGCTCGCAGACGTCGGCGATCGCGTTCGCCCGCGCGACGAGTGCCGCCGGTGCCGTGGCGTAGTCGTACGTCGCGGTGGCGTCCGGCCGGTCCTGCCCGAGCAGTCCCGAGTTGTAGACCCCGACCGCGACGACCGCGACACCGAGCGAGGCGCACCGTGCGACGAGCTCCGCCGCGGGCTGCTCCAGGAGCGTGTACCGGCCCGCGAGCATGACCACGTCGCACAGCCCGGTGGACACCGCGGCGTCGAGGGCCTCGACCGAGTTCGACCCGACGCCGACGGCCCGGACCACGCCTTCGTCCCGCAGCTCGGCGAGCGTCGGCAGCGCCTGCGTCAGGCCGTCCTCGAGCGAGTAGACATCGGGGTCGTGCAGGTACGCGACGTCGACGTGGTCGAGTCCGAGCCGCCCGAGCGACTCGTCCAACGACCGCCGGACGCCCGTCGGTGAGGGGTCCCACTGCCGCACGGTGTCGTTCGGCACCGCGAACCCGCCGGAGGCCAGGTCGTCCCCGTCGCCACGCCCGGGGACGAGCAGCCGCCCGACCTTCGTCGACACCAGGAACGAATCGCGCGGACGGTCGGCGAGCGCCGCCCCGAGCCGCCGCTCCGACAGCCCGAGGCCGTAGTGCGGCGCGGTGTCGAACCCGCGCACGCCGGCGTCCCACGCCGCGTCGACCGTGGCACGGGCGTCGTCGTCGGACACCGGGCGCAGCAGGTTCCCGATGCCGGCGCCGCCGAACCAGAACGGACCGCGGTCGAGGTCGGTCATCCCTGTCCTTCCAGCGTCCAGACGAGCGGGATCCCGTCGTCGTTCCCCGAGTAGTCGTCGTCGGCTTCGAGCAGCGGGTTGATGGTCTCCTGCCACTCGGCGTTGACCGGGTCGTCCGCCAGTGAGCGTCGCATCGCCCGGTAGTCGGACACCTCGATGAGGTGGACAAGGTCCTGGCCGTCGCGCCAGATGCTCCAGTTCGACACCCCGGCTGCCCGGAGTCGGTCGACGAGCACGGGCGGGACGGCGGCGTGCACGCGCTCGTACTCCGCCTCCGTCCCGCTGCGCAGTCGGGTCCTCGACAGGATGCGCTGCATCAGTCGCGCAGGAACAGCTCGACGACCGGCACGGCGACGTCGGGTCGCACGATCGGCAGCGTGAGCGTCAGCGTCCCCGCCGGCTGCCCGCCGAGCCCGGTGTTCTGCGCGCGGGTCCCCGGCGGGATCTCGCGGAAGTGCAGCTCCGACGCGTCGTTGAGCAGCTGGGCGTAGGCGACGCGTCCGGCCAGGTCGGGCAGGTGCACGTGCTCGAACGGCCACGCGAACAGGTGCAGGTACAGGCGGTTGCCGTTCTGCGTGTACACGGTGTTCCGCGGCGCGACGAACGACGACGGTCCGGCGCCGTAGACGGAGCGGGCGTGCTGGTGCATCCACGTCCCGATGCCGTCGAGCGTCTGGCGCGAGACCCTGTCGAACTCGCCACGGCCGGTGGGACCGATGTTGAGGAGCATGTTCCCGTTGTTCGAGACGCCGTCGACGAGCATGCGGACGAGCAGGTCGACGGGCTTGAGGTTCACGTTGTCGCGGTCGTAGCCCCACGATCCGTTGAGCGTCTGGCAGGCCTCCCACGGCACCTGAGCGCCGTCGACCTCCATCGGCTTGTCCGGCTGGTACTGCTCCGGGGTGACGATGTCGCCCGGCAGGTCGAGCCGGTCGTTGACGATGATGCCGGGCTGGAGCCGTCTGGTCAGTTCGAGCAGCTCCGCGGATCCCCAGTCGTCGCGACCCTTGCCGCCCCAGATCTCCTCGTGGTCGTTGTCCCGGTACGAGAAGTCGTAGAACAGGTAGTCGACCTGCCCGTAGTCGGTGAGCAGCTCCTCGACCTGCCCGTGCAGGTACTCCCGGTAGCGCGACATGTCGCGGCCCTGGTTGAACGCCTCGATCTCCTCGGGCGAGTCGTCGCGCCTCGGGTGCACGCCGTCGACGGTGAAGTCCGGGTGGTGCCAGTCGATGAGCGAGTGGTAGAAGCCGACCCGCAGTCCCTCGGCCCGGACGGCGTCGACGAACTCGCGCACGATGTCGCGGCCGAACGGGGTGTTGGTGGACTTGTAGTCGGTGAGCTTGCTGTCCCAGAGGCAGAAGCCCTCGTGGTGCTTCGTGGTGAGCACGACGTACTTCATGCCGGCTTCGCGAGCACGGCGGGCCCAGTCGGCGGCGTCGAACAGGTCGGGGTCGAAGTGGTCGAAGTACTTCTGGTAGTCGGCGTCGGTGATCCGTTCGCGGTTCTTCACCCACTCGTGCCGTGCCGGCAGGGCGTACAGCCCCCAGTGGATGAACATGCCGAACCGGTCGTGGGTGAACCAGGCGGGCAGGCCGCTCGCGTCGGTCGCGGTCTGCGGCTCTGCAGGTGCGGTGATGGTCATGAGGCCAGTGTTCCTTTCAGAGGGGGGAGGGGTGTCACCGGCCGCCGAGGCCGCTGGTGACGATGCCCTTGACGAGGTGCTTCTGCAGCAGGACGAGCAGGATCACGGTGGGCAGCATCGAGATCACCGACGCCGCCATCACGAGGTTCCACTCGGAGCCCTGCTGGCCGAAGAACTGCTGCAGGCCGAGTGGGATGGTGCCCCGGGCCTCGACGTCGTTGACGATGACGAGGGGCCAGAGGAACGAGTTCCAGTACGAGATGAACGAGAACACCGCGAGGACGGCCATGGTCGGTCGGGCGAGCGGCATCATCACCGAGAAGAAGGTCCGGATCGCGCCGGCCCCGTCGACCCGGGCGGCGTCGTCGAGTTCCTGCGGCACGGTCAGGAAGAACTGCCGGACGAGGAACGCGCCGAGGGCCGTGAACGCCCACGGGATGATGAGCGCCTGGAACGTGTCGACCCAGCCGAAGCCCTGCATCATCACGTACATCGGGATGACGAGGACGTCCTGCGGGATCATCAGCGTGACGAGGAACAGCAGGAACACCGTGTTCCGGCCGCGCCAGCGCAACCGTGAGAACGCGTACCCGGAGAGCACGGCCACGGCGACGTTGATCGCCGTCCCGACCGCCGCGACGAAGACGCCGTTGAGGATGAAGCGGGCGAACGGCAGGTAGGTGAACGCCTGCACGTAGTTGTCCCACTCGAGCGAGCGACCCCAGAGCGTCGGCGGGGTGGTGAACACCTGGTCGGCGGGCTTGAGGCTCGTCGCGACCATGTAGATGAGCGGCGAGACGAACAGGAGCGTGACGAGGCAGAGCAGGGCGTACCCGATCGCGTGCCGGACCCGCCCCGGTCGTGGCGCGGACTTCGTCCTGGCGACGGCACGCGGGTTGACCGTCCGGTTCGACGTGGTGGCAGCGACGTGCCCGCGGACCGCTTCACTCATAGTGCACCCACCGCTTCTGCCCGAGGAACTGGACGGCCGTGATCCCGAGGATGATGACGAACAGCACCCAGGCACCGGCCGAGGCCAGACCGAGCTGCTGGTTCTGGAAGCCGGTGTTGTAGATGTACTGCACGAGGGTCTCCGTCGCGGTGCCCGGCCCGCCCTTGGTGAGGACGAACGGCTGCACGAACACCTGGAACGAGGTGATCAGCGTCATCATCGTCGCGAAGAACACGGACGGCGAGATGAGCGGGAACTTGATGGCCCAGAAGGTCTGCCAGGCGTTCGCGCCGTCGAGCTGCGAGGCCTCGATCTGGTTCTCCGGCACGGCGTCGAGCGCCGCCGAGAAGATCAGCATGTTGTAGCCGAAGCCCTGCCAGACGCTCATCGCGACGATGGCGAGCATCGCCCAGTGCTCGTCGGCGAGGAAGTTCGGCGCGTGCACGCCCACGGTGGACTGCAGTGACGCGTCGATCGCTCCCCCGGGCTGGTACAGCATCCGCCACACCACGACGTTCGCGACGATCGGCGTGATGGTCGGGATGAAGAACAGGACGCGGAAGACGTGCCGGCCGGCGATCCGCGGCGTCAGCCAGGCGGCGAGCCCGAGCGACACGACGAGGTTGAGCGGCACGTAGAGCACCACGAACAGCGCCGTGTTGAGGGCGACGGTGCGGAAGACCGGGTCGGCGAAGAGCCGGGCGTAGTTCTCGATGCCGGCCCAGCTGCGCTCGCCGAGCATGGGCCAGTTCATGAAGCTGACGACGAGTGAGGCGACGATCGGGAACGCCGTGAAGACGACGAGTCCGATCGAGTGGGGTGCCGCGAACGCGGCA
>NZ_JADKSB010000016.1:24332-78010 GCF_015350935.1 Curtobacterium sp. VKM Ac-2887
CCCCCCCCCCCCCCCCCCCCACCAGGAGCGGCGCCCGAGTGCGCTCGTGTCTTCGCCGTCCTTCCGCCGCGGGGTCGCGGCTCCGACCGCGACCGCGGTCGCGACCGCGGGGACGGCCGCTTCGGCCGGTGGGTCCTGGATGGTGGTCATGCGACGACCTCCTCGTCGTTCGCGCGGTCCTGAACAGGGGATGGATCGGACGGGAGGCCCGTGGCGGGGCCGCAACGGGCCTCCCGTCCGATCACTGGTTCAGCTGGTCACTGCGTGCCGAGCTGGCCGGCGATGGAGGACATCGTCTCCTTGCCGGAGGTCTGCCCGTTCACCGCCTGCAGCGCGTACTGCGTGAACAGCTGGGAAAGCTGGTCGCTCTGCTTGTTCCCGAGGAGCGGCGAGGACTTCGCGAGCCCTGCCTTGAGCGCGGCCTCGGCGCCGTCGATGCCGGCGCTCGAGTACCACGCCGACTGGGCAGCGGTGCGGCCGGGGAAGGCTCGTCCCGCTTCGGCGAGCGAGGTCAGGACCTTCTCGCTGGTCATCGTCTGGACGGCCTTGAACGCCTGCTCCGGGTACTTGCACTGCTTCGAGACACCGAAGCCGGAGCCAGCGGCGAAGGTCGACGGACCGGACGTCCCCGCGGGGAGCGTCGTGACCCCGAGGTCGAACTTCACCTTGGCCTTCTGGCTGATGAGCGACCACGGACCGTCGGTGTACATCGCGACCTTGCCGGCGGCGAAGTCGTTGCCCGGCGTCGACGCATCCGACGACGCCTGCGTCGCGTAGCCCTTCTCCACCAGTGTCGAGAGCCAGTCGAGGCCGTCCGCGAACTTCGCGTTCGACGCGTCGAGCTCGCCGTCGGACGTGATCACCCGGCCACCGTTGTAGCCGTAGACCATCGACTCGAGGTTGAGGTCGCCCACCGTCGAACCGAACATGGTGACGCCCTTCGCCTTGAGCGCGGCGCCCGCCGCCTCGAAGTCGTCGACGGTCCATCCCGGCTTCGGCTCGGCCACGCCCGCCTTCGTGAAGACGTCCTTGTTGTAGAACATCATGATGGGCCCGGTGTCGTAGGGCAGGCCGTAGAGCTTCCCGTCGACCTTCATGCCGTCGAGCGCGGTGCTGTCGAACGCGGACAGGTCGGTGCCGTCCTTCTCGGCGAGGTCGTCGAGCGGCAGCAGCGACGACGTGTAGTTCGCGGTGCGGAGCGACTGCATGCTCACGACGCACTGGGCGCCGCCCGCGCTCAACTGCGTGCTGAGCTTCGTGAAGTAGTTCTCGAACGGCGCGCCCTGGATCGTCAGGGTGATGTCGTCCTCGCTCTTCACGGTGTCGGCGACCTTCTGCCAGGCGGCCTTGTCCTCCTTCCCGGCGATCCACATGGACCAGGTCAGGGCGTCCTTCGACTGGCTTCCGCCGGCACTGCTGCCGGAGGAACAGCCGGTGAGCACGAGGGCCGCGGCAGCTGCTGCCGCGAGCCCGGTGATGATGCGTCGTCGTTGCATCGGAGTCTCCACTTCGTCGTGGTGATGGGGTGTGTGGGGTGGATTGCTGGCTTGCTGGCTTGCTGGATCAGGCGACGCGGACCGCGTCGGGGACCGTCTCGGTGTCGACGACGACCCAGGCCGGGCCGTCCGGGAACGCGTAGGTGTCGAGGGAGTCGGCGAGCATCTCGGTGCCGGCTCCCGGAGCGGTCGGCGGCCAGTAGCGGCCGCCGTGGACGTCCACCGGGGTCACGAAGTGCTCGTGCAGGTGGTCGACGAACTCGATGCAGCGGGTGTCGAGGTCGCCCGTCAGCGCGACGGCGTCGAACATCGACAGGTGCTGCACCGCCTCGCACAGGCCGACCCCGCCGGCGTGCGGGCACACCCGGACGCCGTGCTTCGCGGCGAGCAGCAGGATCGCGAGGTTCTCGTTGACCCCCGCGACCCGGGTGGCATCGATCTGCAGCACCGACATCGACCCGGCCTGGATGAGCTGCTTCGCGATCACCCGGTTGGCCATGTGCTCGCCGGTCGCGACCGGGATCGGGGCGATGCGCCGGGCGATCTCGGCGTGCCCGAGGACGTCGTCGGGGCTCGTGGGTTCCTCGACCCAGGCAAGGTCGAACGGGCTCAGCCGTTCGATCCAGGTGACGGCCTCGTCGACGTCCCACCGCTGGTTGGCGTCGACCGCGATGCGGATGTCGGGGCCGACCGTGGCGCGGGCGATGCCCATCCGGCGGACGTCCTCGTCGAGGTCGCCGCCGACCTTGAGCTTGATCTGCTCGAAGCCCTCGTCGACGGCCTCGCGGCAGAGCCGAGCGAGCTTCTCGTCGTCGTAGCCGAGCCAGCCCGGGGTCGTCGTGTACGCCTGGTAGCCCTGCGCTTCGAGCCGGGCCCGACGGGTCGCGCGGTGCGGTTCGGCAGCCCGGAACAGCTCGAGCGCCTCGTCCGGGGTGATCGCGTCGGTGAGGTACCGGAAGTCCACCAGTTCGACGAGTTCCTCGGGGCTCAGGTCCGCCAGCAGCGCCCACAGCGGCTGTCCCGCGCGCTTGGCTCGGAGGTCCCAGAGCGCGTTCACCACGGCGCCGATCGCCATGTGCATGACGCCTTTCTCCGGGCCGAGCCAGCGCAGCTGCGAGTCGTGGACCATCGCGCGCCAGGTGCCGCCCATGTCGGCGAGGACCGCTTCGGCGTCGACGCCGACCACGTGCCCGCGCAGGGCGGCGATCGCGGCTTCCTGCACCTCGTTGCCGCGGCCGATCGTGAACACGAAGCCCGTGCCGACGTGTCCGTCCAGGGCGTCGGTCGTGATCTCGACGTACGCGGCGGAGTAGTCGGGCGCGGGGTTCATCGCGTCGGATCCGTCGTGCTCCCGAGAGGTCGGGAAACGGATGTCGCGCACGTGCAGACCGGTGATGCGGCTCATTCGTGTCTCCTGCCGTCCGGTCTCCGTCGACCGAACGAGGCAATCAAAACATCGGATGTCTCGCGCGTCAAGAGAACTCTTCGTCACGTTCTGGTCTCGAACGGGGCCGAGTCGTCGGATGGCTGCGCGGCTTGCGCTTGCGTGGCCGATCCGCCAAAGCGACAGATCCCCGCCAACTGTTCGCGGAGATCTGTCGCTTTCGCGGAACCGTCGACAGCGGAGCACGCGCATCTGTCGCTTCGGCGGGGCGACCGAACCACGGACGGGAGGCACGGTGTGGGTCGGACCCGCACCGCGCCTCCCGTCCGTGGTCGCGCTTCAGGCGGAGGCGAGCCGGCCCATCTCGGCCACCACGCCGCGGAGGCGGTCCGCCAGCTCGTCGCGCGAGCCGTCGGCGAAGCGGTGTGCCGACTCGATGAGCGCCGCCATGACGAGCGTCACCGCGGTCCGTGCGGAGTCCACGTCGGTGCGCTCGGCGGCGACCGTGAACACGGCGAGCCGGGCACGCGCCATCCACTGTAGCATCGCGGGCACCATCTCCGGTCGCGCCTGCACGAGTTCCTTCATGCGACGGCGGTCCGCCGGCAGTGTCACCGTCCGGGCGACGAGGTCGCAGAGGTCCGACACGAGCGGGCCCTCCGCGGTCAGGAACGCCTGTCGTGCCGCCTCGGGCACCGAGCTCTCGGGGAGCCCGAGTGCCGCCTCGCCCTTCGACGGGAAGTAGTTGAAGAAGGTGCGGGGCGAGACGCCGGCGTCGGCGCAGATCTCCTCGACCGTCACGCCGGCCAGGCCCCGGTCGGAGACCAACGCCAGCGCGGCCTGGTGGATCGCGTGCCGGGTCTGCTGCTTCTTGCGTTCCCGCAGGCCACTGTCGCCTGCCGGGTGCGATTCGATCGTGCTCACTGCTGCTCCTGGTGCGGGTCGGGGCCTCCCGTCTGGTGACGAGAGGCCCCGGTAGCCGGTCCTACGCGCGGTCCCGCTGCACGGGGATCGATCCGGTGACGGGCGCCGTGGGCGACCCCATCGTGTCGGCCGCCTTGACGGCCTGCACCTCGAGGTCGTCGGCGGTGCCGGCCTGGTCGGCCTGCTCCTGCAGGGCCGAGCTCTTGCGGAGCGGCGGCGCTTTGAAGAACCAGCTGAGGATGAACGCCAGCAGGATCACGGCGAAGCCGACCCAGTAGACGGTCACGGCCGACGCGTTGAAGCCGGTCATGAACGGCTTGGTCAGCGCCGGGGTCGCACCGTTGAGGTAGGACGTGTCGCTCGTCTCGCTGCTCGAGCTGCTGCCGTCGCCGGCCCCCTTGTCGATCTGCTTCGACAGTTCGGGGGCGAGCTCACCAACCCAGTACGAGCGCTGCGAGGCGTCGGACCAGTCGACCACGAGCTTGCCGTCCTGCACGCTGGCGTGCGCCTTGTCGGCTGCGGCGGTGAGGGCCTGCTGCTGCACGGCCTCCGGAGCGCCGGTCGTCGCAGCGGTGACCTGCGCGGTGGCCTGGTCGAGGCCGGACTGCACCTGCGACTTCACCGGGGTGACGATCGGGTTCCAGATCTGCTCCATGACGCCCGCGTTCGCCTTCGCCGTGGCGACGGTCGGGTTCAGAGCGGCGTCGAGCGCACCGGACAGGTTCTTCTGGTCCGCGGTGGCGTGCAGGATGTTCGCCGGCATGATCGAGAACAGGATGCTGAGCAGCACCGCCGTACCGAGCGTTCCACCGATCTGGCGGAAGAACGTGGCGGACGACGTCGCCACACCCATGTCCCGCGGCTGCACGGAGTTCTGCGAGGCGAGGGTGATGCTCTGCATGAGCTGCCCGAGGCCGAGGCCGATCAGGAACATGCCGATCATCAGGAACCAGAGCGGCTTGTCGATCGTCATGAACGTCAGGACGACGTAGCCGACCGAGACCAGGGCCGTGCCGATCACCGGGAAGATCCGGTAGCGACCGGTGCGGGCGACGATCTGCCCCGAGGCGATCGAGGCGATCATCAGACCACCGATCATCGGCAGGGTCGCGAAGCCGGACTCCGTCGGGGTCAGCCCCGTGACGATCTGCAGGTACAGCGGGATGGTCAGCATGGCGCCGAACATCGCGAAGCCGACCAGGAACCCGAGGATCGTGGCCATCGAGAAGGTGCCCGAGCGGAAGAGCTTGAGCGGGATGATCGCGTCGTCCTTCATCAGGGTCTCGATCACCAGGAAGGCGACGAGCCCGAGCGCACCGATCACGTAGCAGGCGATGGCGCCGGCCGAACCCCAACCCCAGGTGCGGCCCTGTTCGGCCACGAGCAGGAGCGGGACGAGCGTCGCGATCACCGAGGTGGCACCCCACCAGTCGATGCGCGGCTTCGCCTTGGCGTCACCGAACTTCGGCAGGTGCAGGAAGGTGATGACCATCAGGAGCGCCGCGACGCCGATCGGCACGTTGATCAGGAAGACCCAGCGCCAGCCGGTGACACCGAGGATCGTGCTCGCGCCGGCGAACAGGCCACCGATGAGCGGGCCGATCACGGACGAGATGCCGAAGACCGCGAGGAAGTAGCCCTGGTACTTGGCGCGCTCACGCGGGGCGAGGATGTCACCCATGATCGCGAGCGGCAGCGACATCAGCGCACCGGCACCGATGCCCTGGAAGGCACGGAACGCGGCGAGCATGATCATCGAGGTCGACATCGTCGAGAGCAGCGAGCCGAGGATGAAGACCGCGATGCCGAAGATGTACAGCGGCCGGCGGCCGAAGACGTCGGAGAGCTTGCCGTAGATCGGCGTCGTGATGGTCGACGCGATCAGGTACGCGGTCGTGACCCACGCCTGCTGGTCGAGGCCGTGCAGGTCGTCGCCGATGGTGCGGATAGCGGTGCCGACGATCGTCTGGTCGAGCGACGACAGGAACATGCCGGCCATGAGGCCGTAGATGACGAGCAGGATCTGACGGTGCGACATGATCGGCTTGCCCGGCGTGCTGGCCGGGGAGTCGTGTCGTCCGCGCGACACCTCGACGGGTGCGGTGGCAGTAGACATGAGGGTCCTTCAGGGGTGCGTGGTGGTCGTCGTGCGGGCAAGGGACGCCGGAGCGTGTGTGGCGGGCCGTCGAACGGCGGGTCAACCTTGCAGACGCTGCAACTTTACATCATCAGCACGTTTGCTGCCAACGCAAACTTGCCGTCCGTGCACGTTCGTGAACGGCTTCTCAGGTAGCGTCGTCGGCCATGGGGCGAACTGCGTGGACGGACGTGCCGGCGATCCTGCGCGACCGGGTGGAGCAGACCCTCGGCGGAGCGGTGACGACCACTGAGTCCCAGACGGCCGGGTGGTCGCCGGGGAGTGCCGACCGAGTGGTCACGGCGACGGGGCGACGGGCGTTCGTCAAGACGGTCTCGCGATCGCGGAACGCCGATTCCTTCGCCCTGCACCGCCGGGAAGCCCGGGTGGTGGCGCAGCTGCCGTCGACGGTGCAGGCACCACCCCTGCTGGACGCCTTCGACGCCACCGTGGACGGCGACGAGTGGGTCGTCCTGGTCCTCGACGACATCGAGGGCAAGCACCCCGGGGCAGCACTCGACGGCAGCGACACCGCGGCGGTGCTCGATGCGCTGGACACCCTGCCGCCGGCGACCGGCGACCTCGGCACGCTCCCCCGGATCGCCGACGACCTGCGCCACGAGTTCGGCGCCTGGGACCGGATGCTCGGCGACCCGACCCTGGCCGACCGGGTGGCCGAGGTCGTGCCGGCACACGTCCTCGCCGCCGGACCCGCGATCGCCCGAGCCGCCGACCGAGCAGCGGCACTCGTCGACGGCGACCACCTCGTGCACGCCGACTGCCGTGCCGACAACCTGCTCGTCGACGGTTCCGGGGTCGTCTGGGTCGTGGACTGGCCGTGGGCGAGCATCGGCGCGCACTGGCTCGACCCGCTGACCTACCTGATCGACACACTCGTCCGCGGCGAGGACAGCGACGTCGAGCACCACCTCGCCACCCACCCGGTGTTCGCCGGCCTGCCCGCCGCGACGGTCGACGCCGTCCTCGCTGGTCTCGCCGGACTGTTCTTCGAGCACGCGCTGCCGCCGGCACCGCCGAACATGCCGACCATCCGCGACTTCCAACGCCGCGAAGGTCTGGCCGCGGCGGAGTGGTTGCTCCGCCGGTGGGACACGACACCGCACTGACGACGGGCGACGAGCAACAGGCGTCGGGTACCCCGTCTGTCCAGCAAGCGCGGCGCCACGGAGCGTACGGTCCCCCGCATGACTGATGAGCACCGCACTCCGCGTCCCGAAGACGACGCCGCGCGCCTCGGTCTCGTCGTCGTCGGAGAGGCAGCAGCGCTGCACTCCGGTGACGAGGCGGCACTGGACGCGAGCGAGCAGAACATCCGCGACACCATCGACGAGATGATCGACGAGCCCCTGACCCCACGCCAGGAGCAGGTGATCGAACGTCTGGCATCCGCCGGCGGGACCCTCACCGCCGGACTCAGCGGTGCGCTCGCGGCGCAGACCGGACGGAGCGTCGACGACATCCTCGAGGGCGCGGCCCGCAGCGTCGTGTGGCAGCAGCGGCTCGCCGACCAGCGCGATGCCGCCGGTGCCGCGGACCCGCGCGGCGGCGGCCAGCGCGAGGACGCCGGTGGCCAGCAGCGCGAGCGCCGGGACGAGAACGGGCGCGACGAGGACTGATCCTCGCCACGCCCGCCCCGGGTACCGCTGAGGACTACTCGGTCGGCTCCGCGACAGCGGTGGACTGCTCACGCACGACGGCCCGAGCGGCAGCCTGCCCCGTCGTCGAACTCTTGACGATGTCACTCAGGGTGAACCCGGCGGTCGTCCCGAGCAGGGCGTCGACCTCGCTGAACTGGCTCACGATGCTCTTCGACAGGGCGCCGGCGCCGTCGGAGGACACCACGGTCAGCTTGTCGATGTTGCCCATCGGCGCCGCGAGCTCGCGGGCGATGCTCGGCAGGGTCTCGATGGCCTTGACGCGCAGGACGGCCTCGGAGTGCTGTGCGAGTGCGTCGGCCTGCGCCTTCGTGGCGTCTGCCTCGGCCTGACCCTTGGCGCGGATCGCATCGGCCGCTGCCTCACCTTCGGCACGGGAGGCGTCGGCGGCGAGCTTGCGCGCCTCGGACTCGGCCTTCGCCTCGGCGGCGATCGCTTCGGCGGAGATCCGACGGGCCTCGGCCTGGGCGCGGGCCGTCTCGACCTGGGCCCCGGCGGCCGCTTCGGCCTCGACGCGGGTCTTGCGCGCCTGCGCCTCGGCGACGGCGGAGACCTCGGACTCGAGCTCGGCACGGCGCAGCTCGGCACGCTTCTGCGCGGTGATCTGCTCCTGCTCGACGACGCCCTGCGCCGCACGGGCCTGGGCGAGCGGACCGGCGGCTGCGGCCTCGGCCGATGCCCGGTCGGCGTCGAGCTGCAGTGCGGCACGTCGGATCGCCAGGGTGTTCTCGGCTTCGGCGATGGCCTGGTCGGCGGTGGCACGGGCTTCTCGCGCTTCGCGGTCGGCCTGCGCCTCGGCGTTCTCCGCCTCGAGCCGGACTCGGGCGCGCTCGGCACGACCGAGGTCGCTGATGTACTCGTTGCGGTCCGAGATGCCCTTGATCTCGAAGGAGTCGACGTCGAGGCCCTGGCTGTGCAGGGCCTCCTTCGCCACGTCGAGCACCGCGACGGTGAGCTGGTCGCGGTTGCGGATGATCGTGGACACGTCGGTCGCACCGATCGACGCACGGAGCGATCCCGACAGGACCTCGCGCGCGAAGTCGTCGATCTTCTTCTCCTGCCCGAGGAACCGCTGCGCGGCCGCCCGGATCGAGGCGTCGGTCTCGCCGACCTTGACCAGCGCGACCGCTTCGACGTCGATCGTCACGCCGCGGGAGTCCTGCGCGTTGACGTTGATGTCGATCGCCCGGGAGCTGAGCGAGAGCTTCGCGACCTTCTCGAAGAACGGTCGGACGAGGACGCCGGCGCCGAGCACGACCTTGATGCCGGACTCGACGGTCTCGGTGCCGTCGTCGTTCTTGACCTTGCGCGAACGCTTGCCGGTGATGATGAGCGCTTCGTCGGCGCCGGCGTTGCGGTACACGACCTTCGCGTAGATCAGCGCGATCACGGCGAGGACGATGATCCCCACGATGATCAGCGGGATGGCTCCGAGCGCGAACAGGACTTCCATGACTCCCCCTCCGGACCAGGCGCCAGCCTGGATTCCGCATCTGTTGTTCCGTTGGGTCCCATCCTACGAGCCGTCGATGACGCGCGGCGGCCGGAGGAGCGTGTTTGGCAGCTTTTCCGGTCAATTTGACCTCTTTGTGACAGACTTCCCTGCCAGGAGGTCCCATGGTCCAGCGATCGTCACCCCGCCGCCGACAGCAGCTCGTGTCATTCGGTGAGAACATCCGCCGATGGCGGTCTGTCAACGGCATGTCCGCTGCGGAGTTGGCCGAACGGGCTGCGGTGACGCGCGACACGTTGCGAGCGATCGAGACCGGCACCGGTGGGCGCATCGATTCCCTCTTCGCAGTCCTCGGCGCACTCGGGATCGCAGACACCACGATCGAGGCGATCGACCCGTTCCGGAGCGAGACGGCGCGCGCTCGGATCGATGACATCCTCCGCAGCGGCGGTGCCCTGTGATTGACGAATCGGTCGAGGTCTGGACCGGCGAGTCCGCGGAACCACGTCGCGTGGGTACCTTGCGCCCTTCCTTCCAGGGCTTGCGGACGCTGGCCTCGTCGTCGTTCGAGTACGACGACGACTTCCTCCGACACGGTTGGCAGGTCTCCCCCGACCTCCCACTCCGCCCCGGTCGGACGTACACGGCCGACAGCCAGACCCTGCCCGGTGCGTTCAGCGACGCGGCTCCGGACGAGTGGGGACAGAAGCTGATCCGCGCAGACCACGCCGCGCGACGACAGCGAGACCCGTCACTTGCCGCTCGGCTCGGCGAGTTCGACTACCTCCTCGGCGTCGCGGACCACACCAGGATCGGAGCGCTCCGGTTCCGGGTGGGTGGCTCCTGGTCGTCTGCGGAGACCGGGGTCGCGAACCTCCACGACCTCGCCCGGATCCTCGCCGCTGCCGCTCGGTACGAGGACGACGAGGCAACCGACGAGGACATCGCGTACCTCGGTGACGTCGCGACCTCTCCCGGCGGCGCTCGGCCGAAGGCGAACGTCCTCACCCCGCGCGGGACGCTCGCGATCGCGAAGTTGCCGCACTCGAAGGACGGCCGCTTCGACGTCGAGCGCTGGGAAGGAGTCGCGCTCACCCTCGCGACGGATGCCGGGCTCAGGGCGCCGGTGTGGTCACTCGTGGGACCGGAGTCCGGACGTGCCGTCCTGCTCTCCGAGCGCTTCGACCGAGACGGCTCCGGGGACCGACTCGGGTACATGTCGGCGCGGACGGCGCTCGAGCTCGGCGCCCACGACGACGGGTCACGACTGACCTACGAGGACCTCACCGACGTCGTCGACCACTGGAGTTCGGCTCCCGCAGCGGACCTCCGCGAGATGTTCGGCCGGATCGCGTTGTCCGTCCTCGTGAACAACGTCGACGACCACTGGCGGAACCACGCCTTCCTCCACACGCCCACCGGGTGGCGGCTCTCGCCAGTCTTCGACGTCAACCCGAGTCGACAGCGCGGGGTGATCGACTCCCGGGCGATCTCCCCGTCGGACGACCCCAGGTCCCGCGACCTGCGGAACCTGCTCGACATCGCGGACGCCTTCCGGCTCCGGCGCCCGGACGCGGAGCAGGTGCTCCAGCGTGTCGCGGGCGCGGTGGCGGGGTGGGACCGGGTCGCGGCCGGCGTCGGGATCGGTGGGGACGAGCGGGAAGCGATGCGCGTGGCCTTCGACTCGCCCCAACTGGACTGGGCGCTGGGGCTCTAGACCAGGACGGACAGGAGGCGCGGTGCAGGATCACCTGCAGCGCGCCTCCTGTCGATGGTCGCGTCAGCGCCTACGCGCCCGGACGCCACCAGTCGTCGAACGGGGTCGCCGGCACCTGGCGCTTGTGCTCGGTCGCGCGGTACCGCGACTCGATCGCCTCGGCGACCTCGAGCGGCACGTCGTGCCCCTGCAGGTAGGCGTCGATCTCGGCGTAGGACAGCCCGAGGTTCGCTTCGTCGGTCTGGCCGGGCGTCTCGTCGAGCAGGTCCGCGGTGGGGGCCTTCTCGTACAGGCGGGCGGGCGCTCCGAGGTGCTCGAGCAGCTGCCGCCCCTGGCTCTTCGACAGGCCGGTGAGCGGCGTCAGGTCGACGCCGCCGTCGCCGTACTTCGTGAAGAAGCCGGTGACCGCCTCGGCCGCGTGGTCGGTCCCGACGACGAGCAGTCCGCGCTGGCCGGCGACGGCGTACTGGGCGACCATGCGCATCCGGGCCTTGACGTTGCCCTTCACGAAGTCGCTCAGCTCGACGCCCGAGGCAGCGGTGTCGAGCATGACGCCGTCGACGCCGTGCTCGATGTTGACGGTGATGCCCGGGTCGGCTGCGATGAACTGCAAGGCGAGCTGGGCGTCGTCCTCGTCGGCCTGCACGCGGTACGGCATGCGGACGGTCGTGAACTCGGCGGGGTGGCCCTCGGCACGGAGGGACTCGACCGCGAGCTGGGTCAGGCGCCCGGCGAGCGTGGAGTCCTGGCCGCCGCTGATCGCGAGCAGGAACCCCTTCGCGCCGGTCGTGAGCAGGTAGTCACGGAGGAACCCGACACGGCGGGCGATCTCCTGCTCCGGCTCGATGGTCGGCTGGACGTTGAGGTCCGCGGCGATGGCGGCTTGGAGTTCACGCACCACCCCAGTATCCCGCTGCACCCGCCGGAGTGCACAGCGTTCAGCGGACGGGTTCTGCGTGCACCGGCCGGATCGTGTTGTCGTGGTCGACGCCGATCGCGCAGGTGCAGACGACGCCGAGCGTCTCGGCGCTCTGCGTCAGTCGGAACCGCTCGACGTGCGGCGGGCCGACTCGACGGTCGAGCGGGTGGGTGTCGTGATCGTGCACGGTGGTCCTCACTGACTCGTGGTGGTGCGGATGTCCGGTGCGGTGGCGGTCCGAACCGCCACCGCACCGGAGGGCCCGAGGCGACCCGAACGCCGCGGCCCCGTGGAGACGCACGCCGGTACCCGCCGGCGCGCGTCGGAGTTCATGGACGCCGGCGGCGTCGCGCTCGGAGCGCAGTGCGAGTCATGGGTCCCTTTCCCGGGCGGAGGTCCGCCGCTGCTGATCCGTCCCCCGGCGGTTCGACGGGAGACCCGAACGGTCCGGCACCGGACCGAGGACGACGGCTGGTGAGGCCGTCTTCCTGTGCAAGCTACCAGCGCCACACCCCGAGGCCATACCCCCGTTCCGGGGCCGAGCCACGGGTCGGACCCTCGTTGACAGTTAGAGATCAAACAGTTAGAGTTCTGATCATGCAGGCACCGGATCTCACCACCCCGCTCGAACTCATGCGATGGATCGGATGGGCACAACGCAAGGCGGCTGACGAGTGGGTCCGTGATCGGGACCTCACCCGCGAGCAGAGCTTCGTGCTCGGGTACCTGCAGCAGAACCCCGGGGCGATCCAACGCGACATCGCCGAGATCACCCGGACCAGCGCGGCCAGCGTCTCGAGCCTCCTGCAGGGCCTCGAGCGGCGCGGCCTCGTCGAACGGCGATCCGATGCCACGAACGGTCGGACGAAGACGGTGCACGCCACCCCGGCGGGCATCGACCTCATCGCCGGCTTCACCGACGCGATGGTCGCCCTCGACGACACCCTGCTCGCACCACTCGACACGGACGAACGCGCCACCCTGCGGCACCTGCTGCAGAAGGTGACCGCGGAGCTCGCACCGCCGACGCGGTAGCGCCGCCCCGGCACCGACGTCACCGGCGCGCTCGACGCGCCACGGGCCTCCCGGCCCCACCCCCGCACGCGACGGCATCCCGTCGCGCCCTCAGCCCTGCCCACGAGGAGGCAGTCATGACCACCACCACCCCCGAGAACACCGCCGCGGCCACCAACCGCTGGTACCTCTCTGCCGCCCCGATCGCCCGGGCCCTCGTGCACCTGTGTGTGCCGATGGCCGCTGCGATGGTCGTCAGCGCCCTGTACAACGTCATCAACGCCGGCTTCATCGGCTCGCAGCATGACACGTCACTGCTCGCCGCGATCACCTTCGGCACCCCGCTGCTCGGCATCGTGATGGCCGTCGGCGGTGTGTTCGGCGTCGGTGGCAGCGCTCTGATGTCCCGTCTGCTCGGCGCCTCGGAGCACGACCCCGCCAAAGCGCGGGACATCAAGCACGTCGCCTCGTTCGCCCTCTGGGGTGCCGTCGTCACCGGCGCCGTCCTCGCCGTCGTCGGGCTCGTGTTCCTCCGCCCCCTCGTCGCCGTGCTCGGTGCCGACGCAGCAGCCGTCCCCGCCACGAGCGAGTACGTCGCCGTGATGCTCGCGTTCGTCCCGGTGCTCGCCTCGTCGTTCGCCCTCGAGCAGATCGTCCGCTCGGAGGGTGCCGCACGCCAGGCGATGATCGGCCTGGTCCTGTCCACCATCGGGAACCTGGTGTTCGACGTGCTCTTCATCCTCGTGCTGCACTGGGGCGTCGGCGGCGCAGCGCTGGCCGTCGGACTCGCGAACGTCGTGTCGATCGCCTACTGGGTGACCTGGCTGCAGCGGAACAGCGAGAACGTCAGCTTCGCGCCGAAGTGGTTCACGCTCCGTGCCGACATCCTGAAGCCCGTCTTCGGCATCGGCGTCGGCGAACTGCTGCAGTCCGCCTTCCTGATCGTCACGACGCTCGTGCTCAACAACCTCGCCGCCGCCTACGGCGACGACCCGCTCGCCGCCATGGGCGTCGCGGTCCGCATCGCGCAGGTGCCGGAGTTCCTGGTGATGGGCGTCACGATCGGTGTACTGCCGCTGCTCGCCTACGCATTCGGCAAGGGCGACGCCGCACGCCTCCGGGCCGCCCTCCGCGGAGCCGCCTTCACGGTCGGCGCGATCGTCCTCGTGTTCTCCGGCGCGGTCTTCACCTTCCGCGAGCAGGTGTTCACGATCTTCTCCGGCGACCACTCGGTCCTCGCGATCGGCCTGACGATCCTGACCGCGCAGCTCGTCGCCGCCATCGTGAACGGGTTCACGGGGTTGCTCACCTCGCTGTTCCAGGCGACCGGCATGGTGCTGCCCGCGATGGTGCTGTCGCTGGCGCAGGGCGTGCTGTTCATCCCGATCGTCATCGTCGGCAACCTGTGGTTCGGACTCGCCGGGATCATCTGGGCGCTGACCGTCACCGAGGTCATCGTCTTCGCCGCCGCGGTGGTGCTGTGGCTGGCGTCGCGCGGGAAGATCGCGCGCGGCCTGGCCGCCGGCAGCGTGGAGCGGGCGGATGCCGCGCTCGAGGAGGCGCCCGCCGCCGCGTAGCGCGGCGCGCGGCGCGCGGCGCGCGGCGCGCGGCGCGCGGCGCGCTCGCATCGTGAGCAGAAGAGGTCGGGTCCCGTTCCAGGACCCGACCTCTTCTGCTCACGAAGCGGGGGTGAACGTGGCCAGCGTCGGACGGGAGGCCCGTGGCGGCCGGGTGGCGGGCCTCCCGTCCGGTGCGTGGCCGGGTCGCGGGCGCGGCGCATGGTGAGCAGAAGAGGTCGCGTGGCGCTCGGCCACCCGACCATTTCTGCTCACGAAGTGCGTCGGGTGCGGCGCAGGAGGAGCACGACGACGGCCCCGGCGGCGAGCACCGTGCCGGTGCCGAGCGCGACCCAGACACCCGGGGCGATGCCGGGCGCCGAGTCGGGCGCACCGTCGGATGCCCCGGTGGCCGTCGCGGTCGACGTCGGAGTGGGGGTGACGGGGTCCGACGTCGGCACCGTGGTCGGCGGCGCTGTCGCGGACGGCGTCGTGACGGCGGCCCGGTACTCGAACCCGTACGAGCCGTCGATCGGGTGCCCGTCCGGCGACACGTACCGCCAGAGCGCCGTGTACGCGCCGTTCTCGAGGTCGACGGCCTTGCCCATCGTCATCCCGGAGACGGTCACCTCGCCCGTCGACACGTCGGTGCCGTCGGCGTCGGTGACCTGGATCCGCAGTCCGGCGTCGAGACCCGCGAGCGGTGCCTCGCTGAACGTCAGGTCGACCCGGTCGAGCGGTTCGGTGACGACCGCGCCGTCAGCGGGCGAGCTACCCGTGAGGGCCGAGTGCGCCGAGGCCGGCTGCACCCCGATGAGCGCCAAGAGCCCTCCGACGACGATCGCGAGGGAAGCTGCCGTCGTTCGTCCTGTCCGCATGCACAGACTCTACAAGCCGTAGAGCAGCGGACCGGGACGACTCAGATCTGCTCGCCGAGGAAGTCCGCGTAGGACGGCTCGCGCCGGGCGTCGCCCGTGCTGGTGGACGCGTGGCCCGTTCCTTCGAGGCGTTCGGCCACGAGGGCTTCGAGGTCCTCCGGCGACCGGAGACCGTGACGGTGCCAGTCGTGCTGCATTCTGGCGGCCATGATGACCAGCCCTTCGTCGAGATGATGCGCATCTCGGATTCGTCCGGATCGACCCGCTGTGCCAGACCCCACAAGCGTGTGGGGAGCATCGTGACGACGGGTCCCTGATGACCGATCCAGTTCCTCCACGGTAGGGGTTGCGTCCGACGCCGTCGAGCGCGGTGCGCTTCTCGGCCGATCGCACGCCGCCGCGCGGTTGGCCGTAGCGTCGGGGCATGGAGATCCTGTTCGTCCACGGCGCCCTGGTCCGCGACGGTGCCTGGTGGTGGCAGCCCACCGCCGACCTGCTGCACAGCCGCACCGGCATCCGCAGCCGAGCGGTCTCGTTGCCGTCCTGCGGCGAGGGCCCGGCGGGTCACCCCGACGGTGGGCTCGCCGAGGACGCAGCTGCCCTGCGCGCCGCCCTCGACGACGGCGATGGGGCGATCGTCGTCGGCCACTCCTACGGCGGCACCGTCATCGCCGAGGCCGGACGGCACGACGCCGTCGCACACCTGCTGTACGTGTCCTCGTACCTGCCCGACGTCGGCTCCGCGCAGGCCGGCATCATGGCCGACGAGCCCGATCCCGTGTCGATCGGCCCGGCCGGTGACGGTGCCCTCGCCGTCGCCGGGTACGACGCTGGGTCATTCGGTAGCCGCTTCCTGCAGGACGCCGGCACGAGCACCCAGCAGGCCGCCTGGGACCGGGTGACCGCCCAGTCGGCGGCGGCGTTCGTGACACCGACGACGGCAGCAGGGTGGCAGGGCGTCGACTCGACCTCCCTCGTCTGCACCGAGGACCGCAGCACCACCGTGGGGCTGCAGCGCGCGCACGCGGCGCGGGCGACGCGGAGCGTCGACGTGCCCACCGGGCACCACCCGTTCATCACGCGGCCCGACCTGGTCGTCGAGCAGCTGGAGCTGCTGCTCGGAAGTGCCACGGCCTGAGCCGGGGCAAGACGACGGACGGGAGGTGCGGTGCCAGCTGGCACCGCGCCTCCCGTCCGTCGGGTCCGTGCCATCAGGGCACGTGACCAGTCGCGTGGTCTCGCTCTGGTCAGTCGGTGCCGGAGTCGAAGGCTGCGCCCTCGGAAGCGAGGTCCGTCCGGCGTCCGAGTGCGTCCTCGGCGTCCGAGGCGATGACGGCGCCACCGAGGATCTCCTCGGACTCGCCCGCCTCGAGCTCGCCGACGAGCTCGGCCGTCGCACCGCCGATGAGACCGGCCGCTGCGTACTGCTCGAGCCTTGAGCGGGAGTCCGCGATGTCGAGGTTGCGCATCGTCAGCTGACCGATGCGGTCGTCCGGACCGAAGGCGGCGTCGCCGACCCGCTCCATCGAGAGCTTGTCGGGGTGGTACGACAGCGCCGGACCCGTGGTGTCGAGGATCGTGTAGTCGTCGCCGCGACGCAGGCGCAGCGTGACCTCGCCGGTGACGGCCGACGCGACCCAGCGCTGCAGGGACTCGCGGAGCATGAGCGACTGCGGGTCGAGCCAGCGGCCCTCGTACATCAGGCGCCCGAGTCGGCGGCCCTCGTTGTGGTACGACGCGACCGTGTCCTCGTTGTGGATCGCGTTGAGCAGACGCTCGTAGGCGATGTGCAGCAGGGCCATGCCCGGTGCCTCGTAGATGCCGCGGCTCTTCGCCTCGATGATGCGGTTCTCGATCTGGTCGGACGCGCCGAGGCCGTGACGACCGCCGATCGCGTTCGCCTCGTAGACGAGAGCAACGGCGTCCGTGTACTCCTCGCCGTTGATCGCGACGGGGCGTCCGGCCTCGAAGCGGATGCTGACGACCTCGGTGGTGACCTCGACGTCGTCACGCCAGGCGGCGACGCCCATGATCGGCTCGACGATGTCCAGGCCGCTCGAGAGCTCTTCGAGGCTCTTCGCCTCGTGCGTTGCACCCCAGATGTTGGCGTCGGTCGAGTACGCCTTCTCGGTGGAGTCGCGGTACGGGAAGCCGCGGGCGACGAGCCACTCGCTCATCTCCTTGCGACCGCCGAGCTCCTCGACGAACTCGGAGTCCAGCCACGGCTTGTAGACGCGCAGACGCGGGTTGGCCATCAGGCCGTAGCGGTAGAACCGCTCGATGTCGTTGCCCTTGTAGGTGGAGCCGTCGCCCCAGATGTCGACGCCGTCTTCCTTCATCGCGCGGACGAGCATCGTGCCCGTGACCGCACGACCGAGGGGCGTCGTGTTGAAGTACGTCTTGCCGCCGGAACGGATGTGGAAGGCGCCGGTCTGCAGGGCGACGAGGCCCTCTTCCACCAGGGCGCTCTTCGCGTCGACCAGGCGGGCGATCTCGGCACCGTACTCGTGGGCGCGGCTCGGGACGGCGTCGATGTCCGGCTCGTCGTACTGACCGATGTCGGCCGTGTACGTGCAGGGGATCGCCCCCTTCTCGCGCATCCAGGCAACGGCGCAGGAGGTGTCGAGACCCCCTGAGAACGCGATGCCGACTCGTTCGCCGACGGGGAGACTGCTCAGGACCTTGGACACGGGGTCAATCGTACGGGGAGTCCAAGCGGTACAACGACTGGTGCCCCTGGCAGGCGCTGCAGGGACTCGAACCCCGTCGACCTGCTGGTGCCCCTGGAGGGACTCGAACCCCCAACCGTTTCCTTAGGACGGAACTGCTCTTCCATTGAGCTACAGAGGCTGGCCCGTCCACTCTAGCGGCGGAACGGCTCCAGGAAGGTCGTCAGCTCGTCGACGTACAGCGCCGGTTGCTCGAACGGCGCGAAGTGCCCGCCGCGCGGCATCATCCGGTACGACACCAGGTTCGTCGTCCGCTCCAGCCACGCCCGCGGCGGCTCCACCAGGTCGCCGGGGAACAGCGAGAACCCGGAGGGCACCTCGACCCGTCGGGCCGACTGCTCCGGCGGGATCGCAGCGTTCGCGTGGTACATCCGCATCGCCGAGCCGATCGTGCCGGTGGCCCAGTACTCGGTCAGCAGCGCGAGTACCTCGTCCTGCGTGTAGACGGACCACAGGTCGCCGTCGCAGTCACTCCACGACCGGAGCTTCTCGACGATCCACGCGGCGAGCCCGGCGGGTGAGTCGTTCAGGCCGACCGCGGCGGTCTGCGGCTTGGTGCGGTGCATCATCGCGTAGGCGCCCTCGGCGTCGCGCCAGCGGGCGGTCGCGGCGACGAACCCGCGTTCCTCCGGCGACAACGTGTCGAGATCGATGCCGGGCCAGGCCAGCCCGCCGTCGATGCGGTGCACGGCGACCACCCGGTCGGCGTGGTCGAGCGCGAGGTAGCGGGCGACGTGCGTGCCGATGTCCCCGCCGGCGACGGCGAAGCGTTCGTAGCCGAGCTCGGTCATCAGCTCGGCCCACATGCCGGCGACCGCTCGGGCGTCGATGGGCTGCGGCGGGGCGTCGGAGAACCCGTACCCGGGCATGTCCGGCACGATCACGTCGAAGCCGGCCTCGACGAGCATCGGCAGGACCTTGCGGTACCGCCACCCGGAGTCCGGCCAGCCGTGCGCGAGCAGGAGCGGCAGCGCGTCGGGCGTGCCCGCTCGGGCGTGCAGCACGTGGATCCCGGTGCCGTCGATCGTAGGCCGTCGGCTGGGCAGTGCGGCGAGCGCCGCTCGGTGCGCGTCGAAGTCGAAGCCGTCGGCCCAGTACTCGATGAGCGACCGGAGCTCGTCGACGTCCGCCCCGAGGGACCAGCCAGCGCCGGCGGGTGCGTCCGGCCAGCGCGTGGCCCGCAGTCGCGCGCGGAGGTCCTCGATGGTCGCGTCGTCGATCTGCGGTGTCTCGCCCATGCCCGCGACGCTACTCAGCGGGACCGACACGTGGACGGCGGTCACCGCCCCCGAGCCCGCGTCAGCAGCAGTCGCAGGCGTCGGCCGCGCGCTCGCCGGTCAGGGCGGCGACCGGCTGCTTGCAGGCATCGCCCCGCCAGGCCTCGAGCCCCTCGCGCACCGCGAACACGACGACCACCAGGCCGGCCACCGGATCAGCCCACGACCAGCCGAACAGCGTGTTCAGGAGCAGCCCGACCAGCACCGCGGCGGACAGGTAGCTGCACACCAGGGTCTGCTTGGAGTCCGCGACCGCCGAGGCCGAACCGAGCTCCTTGCCGGCACGACGTTCGAGCAGGCTGAGGAACGGCATCACGGCCAGGCTGACCGCCGCCAGCACGATCCCGACGGTGCTGTGCTCCGGCTCGCGCAGCCCGGTCAGGGTCAACACCGCGTCGACACTGACGTACAGCGCCAGTGCGAAGAACGACACCGCGATGACCTTCAGTGCGACGCGCTCCCGCGCCTCGGGGTCCGGCCCGGCGAACTGCCACGCGACGGCAGCAGCGGACAGGACCTCGACGACGGAGTCGAGACCGAACCCGATCAGGGCGGTCGACGATGCCACCGAACCGGCTGCGATCGCGATGACGGCCTCGATGACGTTGTACGTGATCGTCGCGGCGACGATCCACCGGATCCGTCGCTGCAGCACCCGTCGACGATCGGGCACGACCGGAGCCATCACCCCGGTCATGCGCCGGGTCCGCAGCAGAGCGGGACGTCGCAGTCCTCGTCGGTGCACGCATCACCGTCGTCGCTGGCGAGCACGACCTCGAGGAGCGAGCGGATCGCAGCCCCGAGGTGCGGGTCGGCGATCTCGTAGCGGGTGGAGCGCCCCTCGGGCACCGCGACGACGATGCCGCATCCGCGCAGGCAGGCGAGGTGGTTCGAGACGTTCGAGCGGGTGAGCCCCAGGTCGGTCGCGAGCCGGCCCGGGTAGACCGGCGCTTCGAGCATCTCGAGCAGGATCCGGGAGCGCGTCCGATCCGCCATCGCCCGGCCGAGCCGGTGCATGACGTCGAGCCGCGGGGCTATGGTCAGCATGCGCTGACCATACAGCGTTCACTGACCTGTTGCGAGCGAACGGCGGACGGGAGGCCCGTGGCGGCCCCGCCACGTGCCTCCCGTCCGCTACGCGGCGACCAGGTACTCGTCCCACTCCGCCTGCGGACGCTCGATACCGCGCACGACCCACGACGAGCCGTGCGGGATCTTCGGACGGAAACGCAGCCGCCACCCCATCTCCTGCGGGGTGCGGTCACCCTTCTCGTTGTTGCACGCCAGGCAGCAGGCCACGAGGTTCTCCCACGAGTCCTGCCCACCACGCGACTTCGGCTGCACGTGGTCGATCGTCGTCGCGTGCCGGTCGCAGTACGCGCACCGGTTGGCGTCGCGGCGCAGGACCCCGCGGCGCGACACCGGCACGAGTCTCGAGTGCGGGATGCGCACGTACCGGGTGAGGATGATGACGGACGGCCGATCGAAGCTCGAGGTCGACCCGGTGACCGGGTGCTCGAGGTCGGCTGCGACGACGGAGGCCTTCTGGTTCATGACCAGCACGAGGGCTCGTCGGAACGAGATCACCGCGAGGGGCTCGTAACCGGCGTTGAGGACGAGAGTGCGCATTGGTTCCCTTCCGACGTGCCTGGACGGCTTCCAGGCGCTGCGGGTGCGTCGGACCGGGGTCCTTCGCAGGTGACCGTCGCTCGCGCACACGTCCCCTGAACCACGAAGAGCACCACCCGGATGGGCAGTGCTCTGGTCATGCAGGGGCGTGCTCGTGCACGCAGGCGGTGGTCGACCGTATGTCGATGCGCGCGCGCCGACCCATGGTGCGGGTCGTGCGGAACAACGACATGGGGTCTCCCTGCTCGGGGCCTTGCGGACCGGTGCAGCGCCAGGCTACGTCAGAAACCGGCCCGGCACGAGGGTGCACGGGCCGGTTTCGGCGATGTTCACGGGTTCGATGCCCCGCGGTCGGGTCTGATGCCTCAGATGCCGAAGCGGACGATGTGGTAGTCGCTGGTCCAGATCGGACGGATCGACACGGAGCCACCGGGCTTCGGGGCGTCCATGATCATGCCGTTGCCCATGTAGAAGCCGTCGTGCGCCTCGTTGTTGAAGATGACGACGTCGCCGGGCTGCGCCTCTGACTCGGGGATCGTGGTGCCGGCCTGGTCCTGCAGCGGCACCGAGTGCGCGAGGTTGATGCCGTACTGGGCGTAGACGAACATGACGTAGCCCGAGCAGTCGAAGCCGGACGGGTCGGCGCCGCCGAAGACGTACGGGGTGCCGATGTACTGCTTGGCGGTGGCGACCACGGCCGGCAGCGAGAACGGGGTGTCCGCGGCGCTGGAGCTGGCCACGTAGTCGGCGGCGGACGGGCCGGTGTACGAGGCGTACTGCTCGGCGGTCTGGGCACGCGCCGCCTGCGTGGCCGATGCTGCCTGCTCGGCCTGCTCAGCGGCTGCCTCGGTCGCTTCGGCCTGGTCGGCTGCAGCCTGCTTGGCCGCTGCGCGTGCGTCGAGCGTCGCGGTCGACGTGGCGCCGTAGCCGTCGCGGCTCGTGCCGGCCAGTGCGACGGCGTCGGACACCGAGAACTCCTGGCTCTCCGTCGCACGGACCTGGCGCTGCGCGTTCGCCGCCTCGGTGCCGGTGGAGGTCTGCGCGGCGAAGGCCGGCGCGACCGCCACGGTGCCGAACATGCCGGCGGCGACCGTCAGGACGATGGGGGCGAGGAACTTGCGCTTGCGCGACGACGAGCTCGCCTTGGCAGCGGTCGCGGTGGCTGCGGCCTGTGCGGCACGACGGCCGCCGGGGAGCGGGGCGGAGCGGACCGGGACGACCTTGCGTGTCGGTCGCGGCTCGGCCTGGCGGACGGACCGCCGGGTGAGCGGTGCGTCGGTGGCGTTCTCGGTGTTCGTCGGGTTGGCGGGCGTCTGGTCGTCCGCGGCGGAACCGGTCTGCGTCAAGGGTGTGGTCTCCGGCGTCTCGTCATCACGCTGCCGTGGGTGTCCGGCGACGTGCAACCCCATCCGTTCGTCATCGTTTCCGATCGAGGCAGGAGACGGGTTCGAGACGTCCTGCCACGGGTCTCCGGCTCAGGCGCAGCGCGGGGACTCGACGAGTGTACGGGGCCGTCGTTACCTTGTCGAGATGAAACGGGCCGTTTGTAACGAAACGGTAAAGAAGCCCTGGTCAGGGCCGTGAAATCAGTCCCGCTCGATGTACACGTGCTGCGCGACCTCGACGGGGAGCTCGATACCCGAGTCCTCACCCTCGACGCGGACGGCGACGTAGGCCCCGGCGCGCTGCACGCTCGCCAGACGACCGGGCATGACGCCGGCCGTGCGGAGCTGGTGCAGGAGCTCGGGCTCGAACTGCACGGGCTCGCCCAGACGACGGATCACACCGGTCGCGACGGCGTCGGTGCCCTCGGTCGCGGCGACGATGTTCTGCACGCCGTCGAGGAACCCCGCGGCCGCGGGGCCGCCGATCTCGGCCAGGCCGGGGATCGGGTTGCCGTAGGGCGACTCGGTCGGGTTGCCGAGCATCTCGAGCAGGCGGACCTCGACCTGCTCGCTCATGACGTGTTCCCACCGGCAGGCCTCGTCGTGGACGAACGCCCAGTCGAGTCCGATGACGTCGGCCAGCAGGCGCTCCGCTAGACGGTGCTTGCGCATGACGTGGGTGGCCCGGGAGCGCCCTTCGTCGGTGAGCTCGAGGTGGCGGTCGCCGGAGACGACGACCAGGCCGTCGCGCTCCATGCGGGCGATGGTCTGCGAGACCGTCGGGCCCGAGTGGCCGAGGCGCTCCGAGATGCGAGCGCGCAGCGGAACGATCGCCTCCTCCTCCAAGTCGAGGATGGTGCGAAGGTACATCTCCGTGGTGTCGACGAGATCGGTCACGGTCCGCCTCTCATGTCTGGGCCCAGCGGCCACCACCCTACTTGTTCGGACCGACGAACTCCGACCGACACTTGCACGGGGCAAGAAGAGGGCCGTGGCCACAGCGCTCCAGGCCTCCCCGTCCGGCCGGTACAGGCGCACCAGCACTGGGATCGCGCTCGGTAGGATCGGTGCATGGCAGACATCGTCATCCCCGCCGAACTCCTCCCCACCGACGGCCGCTTCGGCTGCGGACCGTCCAAGATCCGCGGCGCGCAGCTCGAGTCCCTCGTGACGCGCGGGGCCACGATCCTCGGCACGTCCCACCGCCAGAAGCCCGTGAAGGACCTGGTCGGCAGCGTCCGCTCCGGGCTCGCCGACCTGTTCCAGGTCCCCGAGGGCTACGAGGTCGTCCTCGGCAACGGCGGCTCGACCGCGTTCTGGGACGCCGCCGCGTTCGGCCTCATCGAGCGCCGCGCAGAGAACCTGTCCTTCGGCGAGTTCGGGTCGAAGTTCGCCAAGGCCGCCGGCGCCCCGTGGCTCGAGGCACCGCACGTCGTCGAGGCCCCCGGCGGATCGCTCGCCGCGCTCGAGCCCGTCGACGGCGTCGACGTCTACGCCTACCCGCACAACGAGACCTCGACCGGCGTCATGGCCCCGGTCGTCCGCGCCGCCGGTGACGCCGGAGCACTGACGGTCGTCGACGCCACGAGCGCCGCCGGTGGTGCCGCGTTCGACGTGGACGCCGCCGACGTCTACTACTTCGCCCCGCAGAAGAACTTCGCCTCCGACGGCGGCCTGTGGCTCGCGCTGTTCTCCCCCACCGCGATCGAGCGCGTCGAGCGCATCGCAGCGAGCGGTCGGTACATCCCCGAGTTCCTGTCGCTCAAGAACGCCGTCGACAACTCGCGCCTGAACCAGACGCTGAACACCCCGGCGATCTCGACGCTGCTGCTGCTCGACGACCAGGTCCGGTGGATCAACGAGTCGGGCGGCCTGGCCTGGGCGGACACCCGCACCAAGACCTCGTCGTCGACGCTGTACGACTGGGCCGAGTCGGTCGACTACGCGACGCCGTTCGTGACCGACCCCGCAGCCCGCTCGCAGGTCGTCGCCACGATCGACCTCGACGACTCGATCGACGCCAAGGCCGTCGCCGCGACCCTGCGCGCGAACGGCATCGTCGACACCGAGCCGTACCGGAAGCTCGGGCGCAACCAGCTGCGCGTCGCGACGTTCACCGCGATCGACCCGGACGACGTCGCGAAGCTCGTGCAGGCGATCGACTTCACGGTCGACGCCCTGCGCTGACCCGTCCGTCGCGCGGCGGGCCAGCGCCGGCGACGAACACCACGGAAACGACGAAGCACCACGGGATCCCGTGGTGCTTCGTCGTTGTTCGGGTGCGTGTCAGGAGCGGTGGAAGTCCGGGTCGACCTCACCGGCATCGAGCTGGGCGCCGTCGAGGTCGGCGTCCGGGTCGACGGGCTGCACGCGCTGTGCGCGACGACGGCGAGGGGGCTGCGGGGCGTCGTCGACGTCCTCGTCAGCGGTGTCGGCGAGCGCGTCGACGTCCACACCATCGATGTCGTCGTCGTCCGGTTCGTCGAGGTCGTCCTCGTCCGCTTCGAACTCGGAGTCCTCGTCGTCCTCGTCGTCATCCGACTCGTCGTCGGCTTCGTCGTCGTCCGAGTCGTCGTAGTCGGCGTCCTCGTCCGACTCGTCATCGAAGTCGTCGTCGTCCTCGTCATCCGACTCGTCGTCGTCGCCCTCGTCGTCGGACTCCTCGTCCGACTCGTGGTCCTGCGCCGCCCGGTACTCGGCCAGTCGCTCGGACCACGGCACCCACTCCGGCGCGACGAGCGAGCCGTCGCCGGGCATCAGCTCGACCTCGAGCACGGTGGGGTCCTCGTCGCCGACCTTCGCGACGCTGACGGTCCAGCGCCAGCCGGGGTAGCCCGGCATGCGGTTCGCGAACAGGACGGAGACGACGCCGTCGCCCTCGTCCACGGTGCCGACGGGCGCGCCGATGCTCGACTCGGGGGTCACCTCGAGCAGCGCGGTCCGCGCCAGGTCTGTGTAGTCAACGGGTACTGCGTCGCTGTCTGTCATGGCGTCACGCCTCCAACTGGTCTGCGACGTGCCGCAGGATGGCGGCGAGTCGATCGCCGTTCTTCGGGTAGCGGCCGTGGCGGAGGTCTCCGCTGATCCGATCGAGTTCCTTCACCAGGTCCTCGACGATCACGATCACGGCCATGTCGTCTGCGGAGCGACGGGTCATCCGGGACAACGACGGCTGCGGGTCGAGGAGCCGCACGGACAGTGCCTGCGACCCCTTCTTCCCCTGCACGACGCCGTACTCGAGCCGGGATCCCGCCTTCACGGTCACGACGCCGTCGGGCAGCGAGGACGCGTGCAGGAACACCTGGTCGCCGTCGTCTCCGGTGATGAAGCCGAAGCCCTTGTCGTCGTCGTAGAACTTGACCTTGCCGGTGGGCATGCGTGGACTCCTCGAGGTCGTGGTACGGCCGTGGTGCGTCGGATATCCTGGGTCGATGGCCAATCCGACCCGATCAACCGGGAACCCGCAGGATTCCGCAGAACCCCCGGTGACGTTCAATCGTACCGAACGCGCTCTGGCGTTCATGGTCGGTGGCATCTTCATCGCTGCGTTCCTCTGCATGGCGGCGATGATCGTCATGTGGCTGACGGTCCCGAGCGCGCAGGGCTCCATGCCGTGGCCGGTGATCATGGCGATCCCGCTCGTCGGTTTCCCGATCGGCATGGTCCTGGTCTTCACGCTCCTCGCCATCACTTGGACGCGCCGCGCACGAGCCAACCGGACGGCTCGCTGACGTCCGCCCCGGACGCTGGCACCGGACGATGACGACCACCGCCGACCTGGCCGCCCGACTCCGGGCGTTGCCGGACGACTCCCTCGAACGACTCGTCGCTGCGCGGAGCCTGCCCCCGGCCGCCCTCGGCGAGACCGGTCCGCAACGGATCACCGACTTCTTCGACCTGGCCGAGGCGCTCCGCACCGACGACGCGGTCGACGCCGCCGTCGAGCACCTGCCCCGCGCCACGATCCTGGCGCTCCGCGACGGCGGGGACGCCGACCGCCTCGGTCCGGCGATCACGCTCGGCCTGGCGGACGAGGACGGCGCCGTCGACGACGCGGTCGCCGCACGCGTGGCCGCCCACCCCGACCTCGTGGCACTGCGATCGACGGGAGGCCCGGATCGCCCCGACCGCGCCGCCCACGCCGACGACGTGGCCGGCCAGGACCGCGCGCGCACCACCGGCGCGGAGCAGGCGTTCTCGAGCATGACCGTGCTCGCCGAGCTGCTGCGTGCGGTGGACGCCGGCACCGTCCGCGAACTCGTCAAGGGCGGCATCGGCACGCCGCTCGCGAAGACCCTGGCCGAGCGCATCGGCACCGACGCCGACGTCGTGCCCGGCCGCCTCGCACTGCTCGACCGGGTCGGGTTCGCCGACCCGGGCTCCGGCCGGTGGACGGTCACCGACGCCGGACAGGACTGGCTCGTCGCCGGCTGGCCGGACCGCTGGGCGACGCTCGTGTCGGCCTGGGCGGACACCCTCGGCCCCGCGGTGCACGAGGTCCTCGCACTCGCCGACGACGACCTGCGCGACCTCGTGGCACTCGGCCGCTGGGCGTACCCGGCGGGCTCCCGCTGGCTCGACGCCGTGCTGCTCGAGGCGGCCGGCACCACCGCGTCGCTCGGACTCGCGGTCGACGGCATCGTCACGAGCACCGGCCGAGCACTGCTGGACGGTGACGCCAGGCCTGCAGCGGACGACCTGCCCGGCACCGTCAGCCAGGTGTACCTGCAGCACGACCTGACGGTGATCGCCCCCGGGCCCCTCGCCCCGGTCGACGACGCCGCTCTGCGCACGGTCGCCGTGCTCGAGGCACCCGGTCTGGCCGCCCGCTACCGCATCTCCGAGGACACCCTGCGCACGGCGTTCCGTGCCGGGCACTCCCGTGACGACGTCCTGGCGCTGCTCACCCGGCTGTCGTCGACCGGCGTCCCGCAGCCCCTCGCCTACCTGGTCGACCAGGTCGCCGGACGCGACGGCAGCATCGTCGTCGACCGCGGCGAGGGCGGGGTCGGCACCGTCGTCCGCGGCACCGCGGACCAGCTCGACCTGATCGGTGTCGACGCCGAACTCCGGCAGATGGCGTGGGAGCGCAGCGACCTGACGACGCTCACCACCCGCTACCCGGCGCACGTCGTGCACACCGCGCTCGAGGACCAGCGCTACCCGGCCGTGCTCGCGACCGGCGCCCGCCCCGAGACGCACCACGGGCCTCCCGGTCGGCGCAGCCCCACCGGACGCTCGCCGGAGCAGGCGGCGCACGCACTCGTGGAACGGCTCCGCCTGACCACCCAGCGCGGCGACGCCGAACCGGAGCAGGAGTGGCTCGGGCGGCAGATCGACCTGGCCGTGCGCGGTCGCACGCCGATCCGGCTGACGGTGCGGATGCCGGACGGCTCCGAACGGCCGTTCTCGATCATCCCGACCTCGGTCGCCGCCGGACGCGTCCGAGGGCGCGACACCAGCGTCGACGTCGAGCGCACGCTGCCGCTGTCGCTCGTCGTGGCGGTCGAGAGCGACGCCTGAGGTGCACGGTCACCCGAACGCAGGTGACGACGGCTAGGCTGGCAGGTCATGAACGGACCGCTGATCGTGCAGAGCGACCGCACCGTGCTCCTCGAGGTCGCACACCCCGACGCCGAGGACGCACGCCACGAGCTCGCGGCCTTCGCCGAACTCGAACGCGCCCCCGAGCACGTGCACACCTACCGCATCACCCGCCTCGGCCTGTGGAACGCACGGGCCGCCGGACACGACGCCGAGGCGATGATCGCCACCCTCGAGCGCTTCGCCAAGTTCCCGGTGCCGCAGAGCGTCACCGTGGACATCCGCGACACGGTGTCCCGCTACGGCCGACTCGTCATCCGGCGTGAGGAACGCGAGGACGCCCCGGTCATCGCGAACTCCCCCACCGAGGAACTCGAGCGCCTGCCCGTCCTGCTCCTGACCGCCGAGGACCCGTCCGTGCTGGCCGAGGTCATCCGGTCGAAGCGGATCAAGCCACTGCTCGGCGACATGCGGACGCCTTCCGAGGTCGAGCTGCAGCCGTGGGCACGCGGGCAGATCAAGCAGGAACTCGTGAAGCTCGGCTGGCCGGCCGAGGACCTGGCGGGCTACACCCCCGGGCAGCCGCACCCGATCGACCTCGACACGGCCGAGTGGCACATGCGCCCGTACCAGGAGCAGGCCGTCGACACCTTCTTCGCGCAGGGGTCCGGTGTCGTCGTGCTGCCCTGTGGCGCCGGCAAGACCCTGGTCGGCGCCGGGGCGATGGCAACCGTCAAGGCGACCACGCTCATCCTCGTGACGAACACCGTGTCCGCACGGCAGTGGCGCAGCGAGCTCCTCAAGCGCACGACCCTGAAGGCCGAGGACATCGGCGAGTACTCGGGCAGCGTCAAGGAGATCCGGCCGGTCACGATCGCGACCTACCAGATCCTCACGGCCCGCCGGAAGGGCGAGTACACGCACCTTTCGTTGCTCGACGCCCTCGACTGGGGCCTCATCGTCTACGACGAGGTCCACCTGCTGCCGGCCCCGGTGTTCAAGCTGACCGCCGACCTGCAGGCCCGCCGACGCCTGGGCCTGACCGCGACGCTCGTGCGCGAGGACGGCCGCGAGGGCGACGTGTTCTCGCTCATCGGCCCGAAGCGCTACGACGCTCCGTGGAAGGAGATCGAGGCCCAGGGCTACATCTCCCCGGCCGAGTGCTACGAGGTGCGCATCGACCTGCCGCACCAGGAGCGCCTGGAGTACGCGGCCTCGAGCGACGACGAACGGTACCGGCTCGCCGCCACCTCGCCCGCGAAGACCCCGGTCGTCCGCGAGCTCATCGAGAAGCACCGCGGCGAGCAGATCCTGGTGATCGGGCAGTACATCGACCAGCTCGACGCACTGGCCTCGTCCCTCGACGCAGCCGAGATCACCGGTGCGACGCCCGTCGACGAGCGCGAGCGGCTGTACGACGCGTTCCGAGCCGGCGAGGTGGACGTGCTCGTCGTGTCGAAGGTCGCGAACTTCTCCATCGACCTGCCCGACGCCACCGTCGCGATCCAGGTCTCCGGGTCGTTCGGGTCACGACAAGAAGAAGCGCAGCGCCTCGGTCGACTGCTCCGCCCGAACAAGGACGGCCTGCCCGCGTCGTTCTACACGCTCGTGGCGCGGGACACCGTCGACCAGGACTTCGCGCAGAACCGGCAGCGGTTCCTCGCCGAGCAGGGGTACTCCTACACGATCCTGGATGCCGACCAGGTCCAGGCGCCCGTGGGCTGACGTACGCACCGCTCTCAGGAAACCATTAGGGAACGGTCAGAAGATAGGACCATGAGCGATGGCCCCAAGATCCTGATCGTCGACGACGAGCCGAACATCCGCGACCTCCTGACGACCTCGTTGCGCTTCGCCGGGTTCGCCGTGCGTGCCGTCGGCAACGGCGCACAGGCGATCTCGGCCGTGCTCGAGGAAGAACCCGACCTGATCATCCTCGACGTGATGCTCCCCGACATGAACGGCTTCGGCGTCACCAAGCGCCTGCGGTCGTCCGGGTACACCTCGCCGATCCTGTTCCTCACCGCGAAGGACGACACCGAGGACAAGATCACCGGCCTCACCGTCGGCGGCGACGACTACGTCACCAAGCCGTTCTCGCTCGACGAGATCGTCGCTCGCATCAAGGCCATCCTCCGTCGCACCATGAACGACGAGGAAGACGCGATCATCCGCGCCGGCGAGCTCACCATGGACCAGGACACGCACGAGGTCACGATCGGTGACGCGCAGATCGAGCTCTCCCCAACCGAGTTCAAGCTGCTCCGCTACCTGATGCTCAACCCGAACCGCGTGCTGTCGAAGGCGCAGATCCTCGACCACGTCTGGGAGTACGACTTCAACGGCGACGCCGGCATCGTCGAGAGCTACATCTCGTACCTGCGTCGCAAGCTCGACCAGTACTCGGCCGAGCCGATCATCCAGACCAAGCGCGGCTTCGGGTACATGCTCAAGGCGTCCAAGGCCTCGTAGCACCTCCGTTCTTCACGGCGGTCGTCCGGTTTCACCGGGCGGCCGCTGTCTATCGTTGGGGCAGCATGCACACGCGAATGAGCCGCTGGTGGGACGGGATCTCCCTGCGCACCAAGATCACCGGGATCACGGTGCTCCTGGTGGCGCTCGGCCTGCTCGTGGCCGGACTCGGCACGATGACCGTCCTGTCGACGTACCTGATGGCGCAGCTCGACAACAACGTCAAGGGCACCACGGAGCAGCTCGAGGGCCAGAACATCAGCGACGGCGAGCAGTACTGCAAGCTGTCGGTCGTGCTGTCGCAGAGCGCCTACGTGGCCGCGTACGACGCCGACGGCGACCAGATCTGCCAGACGAAGGCATCGAGCCGCCCGGACATCCGCGAACTGGACTTCTCCGCAGCGGCGCAGAACGGTGCGCGCTTCTCGCTCTACGACAGCCAGCACAACCACGAGTGGCGTGCCCAGGTCATCCCGGCCTCACTGCAGAACCAGACGAGCGGCTCCACCGAGACGGGCTTCGTGCTCGTCGCGGTGTCGAGCGCCGACACCGACCAGACCATCGCCCGGTTCACCGTCATCTTCCTCGGCTTCGGCATCTCGGTGATCCTGCTCGGCGCCATGCTCACACGGCTGCTCGTCACCGCCACGTTCGACCCGTTGCGCGACGTCGAGGACACCGCCGCACGCTTCGCCGCCGGTGACTTCAACCAGCGCCTCGAGGCCGACACCCCGAACACCGAGGTCGGGCGACTGAACCGCTCCCTGAACGTCATGCTCGAGCGCATCGACACCGCGTTCGAGGACCGCCAGCGCACCATCGACCAGATGCGGCGGTTCGTCGGCGACGCCTCGCACGAACTCCGCACCCCGCTGGTGTCCCTGCGCGGGTACGCCGAGCTGTACCGGATGGGCGCCCTGCGCAAGGAAGAAGACGTCGCCCAGGCGATGGAGCGCATCGAGAAAGAGGCGAAGCGGATGGGCCTGCTCGTGCAGGACCTGCTCCAGCTCGCCCGCATCGACGAGTCCAAGCCGCTCGAGCTCGGCCCGGTCGACCTCGTCGCGATCGCCCGTGACTCGGCGCTCGACACCATGGCGTCCAACCCGGATCGCGAGATCCAGGTCCTGGTCGAGGACGCCATGACGGGCGAGAGCGTCCCCCAGGCAGTGCGGCCGCCCGCGTCGTCGTCCTCGCTCTCGTCGGGGTCGTCGGACTCGTCGGGCTCCTTGTCCGACACGGGCGAGGTCCCCCCGGCATCGCCCACGTCGGCGAACACCACGGGTCCCATCGCGTTCTCGCGGCAGACGATCGCGCGACTGCGTGCTCGGCGGACCCGGGCGATGGACATCGAAGCCGGTGCCGCCCCCACCGACGAGACGACGCCGCTGCCGACGGTCGTCATGCCCCAGCGTCCCCCGATCGTGCTGGCGGAGGAGAACAAGATCCGCCAGATCGTCACGAACCTGATGGGCAACGCCATGCGGTTCACCGAGCACGACGACCCGATCGAGATCGGCGTCGGGGTGGACGACGACCGCGGCATGGCCCACATCGACGTCATCGACCACGGTGAGGGGATCCCGGCGCAGCTGCGCGACAAGATCTTCCAGCGGTTCTGGCGTGCCGACACCTCGCGTGCGCGGGACACCGGTGGTTCGGGCCTCGGGCTCGCGATCGTGTCGGGCATCGTCGCGGCGCACCACGGCTCGGTCGAGGTCTTCGACACCGAGGGCGGCGGCGCGACCTTCCGCGTCTGGCTGCCCTTGCTCCCCCGCGACTACGCCGCCTGACGCGGGCGCTTGCCGACTGGTCACGAACCGTCGCCCCGCAACTGTCCGTGCGACGAGCCCTGACCACTCGACGTGCACCCGACAGCACGTTGCGACCACTCTGTGGCGCCGGACTGCCGGGAGTTCACGTCCGGCGGAGACGGATCGTGACCGTCCGCGCCTCGAAGGCCTGGCGAAGCCGCTCCAACAGCACCGCTGGCCGCCCCGCGTCGGCAGCCGTCGCGTGGATGATGAGCCAGTCGTTCACCACGAATCCGTTGTCGCGTCGCTGGTCGTGACGGAACGCGTCGCGCTCCCGGTGGTGGTCGCCGTCGTACTCGAGACCGATCCGGAGCGCCGGCCAGACGAGGTCGACGCGACCAAGGAACAGCCCGCTCGGGTCGTGCACGTCCAGGTTGAGTTCCGGCTCCGGGAACCCTGCGTCCTCGACAGCGAGCCGGAGCCAGGTCTCCATCGCGGACTCTGCCCCCACGCGGATCCGGTCAAGCGCGCTCCGCGCCCGGCGGACGTAGCGGCTGCCCGGCAACACCGCCGCCCGGAGGTCGTCGATCGTCGCCAATCCGGATCGGCCGACCAGGTGATCACCGACCGCAACGAGCGCGGGGACGTCGAGACTCGCAGCACACTCGAACCACATCGCGGACGGGGCACTGACCCGGTGGCCCCTGTGCTCCACCACCTCGGGCTCTGCCCGTCGGTGCCCGACGACGTTCGGACGGCGCATCCGCACCCCGTTCTCAACCGTCGTCACGTGGACGGCCGTCTCGGACCGCATCGACGCGGGAAGCGGCGCACCCCAGAGCCGAGCGGCCGTGGTGTGGCTGAAGTACTGATCAGGGCGCATCACCTGCGCGACGGCCTCGAAGAAGTCCGCCGACCCTGCCGGCGCGCGAACACCTCGGACCGGCGCGACGAGGTCACTCCGGCGGAGCCGCTCGGGATGCACACCCTTCCCCACGGCCTCGGCCACCGTGAAGGTGCGGACTTCGAGGGCTCGGGGCAGGCGGCGCGGCGTCGGCATCTGGCCAGCTTGAGCCGCTGGAAGGGGACGTGAGGCACGGGCGGACCGGACTGTGGAAGAGGAGGCGAGCCGGGCCTCCTGTGCAGGACTGGGCGCCGCCCGAGCCGGCACGCGTGTCCACCAACGGCCAGAACACCCCGTTCGCACGTCGGCGACCGGTCGACTGCTGTCGGTACGCGCTCGCGCTGCCGACGTCTGGTGACCGCTCGGCGAACCTGAGCGGCGCGCCCCGCAAGCCTTCCCCGCACGCGGAAGGGCCCCGCACGCGCAGCGTGCGGGGCCCTTCGAACAGGACTGCTTAGAAGTCCATGCCACCCGTCGGGTCGCCGGCCGGAGCGGCCGCGGCACGCTCGGGCTTGTCGGCGACGACGACCTCGGTCGTCAGGAACAGACCAGCGATCGACGCAGCGTTCTGCAGCGCCGAGCGCGTGACCTTGGCCGGGTCGATGATGCCCGCGGCGATGAGGTCGACGTACTCGCCGGTCGCGGCGTTGAGGCCCCAACCTGCTTCGAGCTCGCGGACCTTGGCGGCCACGACACCCGGCTCGAGACCGGCGTTCAGCGCGATCTGCTTGAGCGGTGCGTCGATGGCGACGCGGACGATGTTCGCACCGGTCGCCTCGTCACCCTCGAGGGTGAGTGCGTCGAGCGCGACCTTGCCGGCCTGGATGAGGGCGACGCCACCACCGGCGACGATGCCCTCTTCGACGGCAGCCTTCGCGTTGCGGACGGCGTCCTCGATGCGGTGCTTGCGCTCCTTGAGCTCGACCTCGGTCGCGGCACCCGCCTTGATGACGGCGACGCCACCGGCGAGCTTCGCGAGGCGCTCCTGGAGCTTCTCGCGGTCGTAGTCGGAGTCGGTCGCGTCGATCTCGGCGCGGATCTGACGGACACGGCCGGCGATCTGCTCGGCGTCGCCGGCACCCTCGACGATCGTGGTCTCGTCCTTGGTGATGACGACCTTGCGGGCACGACCGAGCAGGTCGAGCGTCGCGTTCTCGAGCTTGAGGCCGACCTCTTCCGAGATGACCTGGCCACCGGTCAGGATCGCGATGTCCTGCAGCATGGCCTTGCGGCGGTCACCGAAGCCCGGGGCCTTGACGGCGACGGACTTGAAGATGCCGCGGATCTTGTTCACGACGAGCGTGGCCAGGGCCTCGCCGTCGACGTCCTCGGCGATGATCAGGAGCTGCTTGCCCGCCTGGATCACCTTGTCGACGACCGGCAGGAGGTCCTTGATGTTCGAGATCTTCGAGTTGACGATCAGGATGTAAGCGTCCTCGAAGACGGCTTCCTGACGCTCGGGGTCGGTGACGAAGTACTGCGACAGGTAGCCCTTGTCGAAGCGCATGCCCTCGGTCAGCTCGAGCTCGGTGCCGAAGGTGTTCGACTCCTCGACGGTGACGACACCTTCCTTGCCGACCTTGTCGATGGCCTCGGCGATGAGCGCGCCGATGGTCGGGTCTGCAGCCGAGATCGACGCGGTCGCGGCGATCTGGTCCTTGGTCTCGATGTCCTTCGCGTTGGCGAGGAGCTGGTCGGAGACGGCGGAGACGGCCTTCTCGATGCCGCGCTTGAGCGACACGGGGTCGGCGCCAGCGGCGACGTTGCGGAGGCCCTCGCGGACGAGTGCCTGGGCGAGGACGGTCGCGGTGGTCGTACCGTCACCGGCGACGTCGTCGGTCTTCTTGGCGACCTCCTTGACGAGCTCCGCACCGATCTTCTCGTACGGGTCGTCGAGCTCGATCTCCTTGGCGATGGAGACACCGTCGTTCGTGATCGTGGGGGCGCCCCACTTCTTCTCGAGGACGACGTTGCGGCCGCGCGGGCCGAGCGTCACCTTCACGGCGTCGGCCAGCTGGTTCAGGCCGCGCTCGAGGCCACGGCGGGCCTCCTCGTCGAAAGCAATGATCTTAGCCATGTGAGTTCTCGTCCCTCCCGGACGTCGTGGGGTCGTGCTGGCACTCAACGTGAGCGAGTGCCAACGCCGATTCTGGCACTCGCCCGGTGCGAGTGCAACACGATCGGGAGGCTCGTCACGTCTTCCCAGGACACGCCCCGCCAACAGCGCACCCCGACCACCGCCGCGGACCGCCCGCCACGCACGTCACGCAGCAGGGGCCACGCACGACGAACGCGCCGCCCCTGACGGGACGGCGCGTTCGCGATGAGTGTCGTGCGCTCAGGCCGGTCGGACTGCCTCCGCCTGCGGGCCCTTCGACCCGGTGCCGACGTCGAACACCACTGCCTGGCCCTCCTCGAGGACCTTGTAACCCGACATGTCGATGGCCGAGTAGTGCACGAACACGTCCTGGCCTCCTCCATCGACGGTGATGAAGCCGAAGCCCTTTTCAGCGTTGAACCACTTCACGGTTCCGTTGGCCATGATCTCTTGCTCCCTGGTACTGCTGTGCGAACGACGTGTTCGTCGTCTGCAAGGGACTCTGCTCGAAGCGCGCCGATCAGGCAAGAGGTGTGACGTTGTTTCACGTCGATTCCGTCAGAAATCAACGTGCCCGAAACACGACCGTCACAAATGCGGGTGGAAATCGCCCGCGGAATGCGGATCAGCCGGTGTAGTCGGCCCCGAGCACGACGCTCACGTCGGCGTTCGGGAACGCTGCCGACTGCTGCACGGCGGTGACCCCGAGCTGCTTCGCGATGCCCTGCGCGACCGCCGCCTGTGCGGCCTGCTGGTAGTACACGACGGTCGAGGTCGACCCGGTCGTGCCGGCGTCCCCGGTCGAGGCGACCTGCCAGCCGGCACCGGTCAGCGTGGCGCTGGCGCGGGCGGCGAGACCGGTGGTCGTCGTGCCGTTCAGGACGACGACGGTGGTCGTGCCCTGCTGTGCCGGCGTCGCGGCAGCGGCTCCGGAGTCGGCACCCGACCCGGCCGACGACGATGCCGAGGGCTTCGAGGTGGCGGACGCGGACGGCTTCGACGTGGCCGACGAGCTCGTCGACGCCGAGGGTGAGTCCGAGCCGCTGAACGAGTAGCTGCCGTTCAGGAGCGCGAGGACGAGGACGCCGATGCCGACGAGCACACCGGTGGCGAGTGCCGCCCAGGCGAACGCGATCCAGCCACGGCCGCGGCGCTGGGCACCGCGGTGTGCGCCGACCCGAGGGCCGTCGGCGACGTCGTCGAACCGGTCACGGGGGAATCTGGTGCTCATCGTTCCTCTTCACGTCCTTCGGGAGCAGCACCGGGCGCGACGAAGCTGCGCGTCGCCCGGGCGCTGGTGCGCGCGTGGCGGAGCCGCTGCAGCCTGGTGACGAGCTGCGGGTCGTACGCGAGTGCCGCGGGCGAGTCGATCACGCGGTTCAGCACCTGGTAGTAGCGCGCCGCCGACATCTCGAACTCGACCCGGATCTCCGCTTCCTTCGTGCGGTCGTGCCGTGCCCGGTCGTGCTCGAACGACAGCACACGCTGCGCGAGCTCACTGAGCTGGTCAGCGCGGTGCTGGTCAGCGCGATGCTGGTCAGCGCGGTGCTCGTCAGCACGGTGCTCGTCGGTGGGGCTGGTCACGGCGGTTCCGATCACGGTCGGGTAACGGGTCTCGCACATCGTAGGGGCGGAGAGCATCCGGACCCTGGCACGGCGCTGGACTGTCGCGAACACCGGTCACAGGTTCAGGTCGCGGAACCAGCGCACACGCGTGCCGAACGGGTCCGAGACGGCGACCGCGGTGCCGTCGATCGAGGCCGTGGCGAAGGCGTCCGGATCCGCCGCGTCGACCTCGTCGGGCAGCGTCGCCGCCACACCGCGCAGGATCCCGGTGCGTTCGAGCGCGATCCAGTGCACGCCGCGTTCACGGACGCGGTCCACGAACCGCTGGCGCTCGGCACCCGGCACGTAGACCAGGGTGCCGGTGGTCAGCACGACCGGCTCCACGTCGTCCGGCAGGGCGTCCAGTGCACGGTCGAGATCGCCCGGCAGCGTGCCCCGGATCCGCACGGGAGGCACGGCGAGCGTTGCGCGCGCCGCCTCGCGCATCAGGGCGATCCGGTCCAGGGCCTCTGGGGGGACCGCTTCGACCAGACGGTCGAACGCGCCCGGTACGGCGATGTCGATCGGGTTCGGGTCGAGCAGCACCCGCGCACCGACGCGGATCGGCCTGCTCGCCGGAGCCGGCACCGTCCCCGAGGCCTCGACGACGAGCCGGATCGACGGGTCGTCGACCGCCGTGTGCATCCGGACGAGCTCGGTGCGCACCCCGCCGCGGTCGTCGCGCCCCGAGGAGTCGGGGCGCGACGACAGCACCGGGGCGCGATCCGCCGGCACCCGGGACTCCGACGTCCGGTGGTCGAGCGTGACCCGGTCCGGGATCGAGCAGAGCCCGGCGGCGCCCCCTGCGTCCACCAACCCGAGCGGCCGCGAGGCCCGCTCGGCGAGCGCCGCGAACAGCGGGACGACGGGACCGAGCCGCCGCGGGTCGTTGGCCTGCACCGTGGCGGAGGCGAGCGCTGCGACCAGGGCGGGGCGGGCCTCCCGACCGATCGCGCGCAGCGCACCGGGGTCCGACGGATCCGCGCCGAGCCGCCGCGCGACCGCGAAGAAGAGTTCCGGCTGCCGCTGCTGCTCGGCGACCTCGTCGAGGAGCGCGACCAACGCAGGGTCGAGCGACCGCGCCCAGGCGGCGTAGGACGGGGACACGGCCTCGATGCGGTCGGCGTAGGCGGCGTACCGGCCGAGGGTGTCCATCAGCGCCCCGGGCGGTGCATGCCGACGTGCCGGATGCCGGCTTCGTCGTAGGGCGTCCCGAACCGGACGAAGCCGTGGCGTTCGTAGAGCGCAGCGACGTACTCCTGGGCGTGCAGGACGACGGGTTCGTGCCCGTGGGCCGCGAGCACGGCGGCGACGAGCCGGCCGGCGATACCGTGCCCACGGTGGTCGGGGTGCGTCGCGACCCGGCCGATCACCCAGGACGGCGGCGGTGCGTCCGCCGGGTGCTCCTCGCCCGCAGCCGGTCGGATCAGGCGCAGGTACCCAACCGCTTCGGTGTCCGTACCGAACCACCAGTGCTCGGTCTCGGGCTCGCGGTCACGGCCGTCGAAGTCCTCGGCCGTCACCCGTTGTTCGAGTGCGAAGACGCGGTTCCGGAGCACCACGATGCCGTACAGTTCGTCCGTCGTCAGACGGGTCCAGCGGGCGTGGTGCACGGAATGCTCGGACATCGTCGCGAGTTTACTGAAGTGGTCGGGAGTGCCCGGAAGAACCCGACCGGAAGCAGGAGGAAACAATGGCATACAACGTCGACAAGTCCGACGCCCAGTGGCGCGAGGACCTCTCCCCGGACCAGTACGCCGTCCTGCGTCAGGCGGGGACCGAACGGCCGTGGACCGGTGAACTCCTCGACGAGGAGCGTGCCGGCGTCTACACCTGTGCGGCCTGCAACGCAGAGCTGTTCAAGAGCGGCACGAAGTTCGACTCCGGCTGCGGCTGGCCGTCGTTCTACGAGTCGGTGAACCCCGACGCCGTGCAGCTGATCGACGACAAGTCGCTCGGCATGGTGCGCACCGAGGTCCGTTGCGCGAACTGCGGTTCGCACCTGGGCCACGTGTTCCCCGACGGCTTCGGCACCCCCACCGGCGACCGGTACTGCATGAACTCGATCTCGCTGAACTTCGCGGAGAAGCCGGCCGAGTGAGACCCCGACGCCCTCACCGGTAAGATGAGCGGCGTCAGCCGGCATGGCGCAATTGGTAGCGCACCGTACTTGTAATACGGGGGTTGCGGGTTCAAGTCCCGCTGCCGGCCCCATATACTGGATTCGCAGGCCGCGACCTCTTCGCCGCCCGCACCGCCTTCAGCCCCGCCGCGAGCGGGGCTGTCGTGCGTCCGGGGCTTCTCCCACTCCGCACTCGTCAGGGCCAGACCCCCGCGCTGTACGCGCAGCTCTCGATGTCCGAGACGAGTGCAGAGAGGACCCGCGCCTGACGATGATCCCGTTCGTCGACGGTCTGGGACCGCACCCAGACGAACGCGACGAGATCAGCGACCTGCAGCATCCTCGAGTAGTGGCTCGGCGCGAAGTGCACCGTGTCGAGAAGCCGTTCAAGCCGGGTTTGCATGTACGTTCCCGGGGTCCCGTAGGCCTGGTACACCGCGAAGCGCTCACGATGACGGTCCCGATCCGACCGTTCGTCCGCGATGACCAGGGCGTGCATCTCCAGGTCGCCGGCCCTCCTGTCCACCCGTTGCAGCAGGTGCTGGAACGCAACCTGCTCCGGAGTGTGCCGATCGCGGAACCCACGCGTGTCCTGGTAACGGCGGAGTTGCTCCGGCCGAGCGCCGCGGAGCAACACGGTCGCGCCGGAGGCAACAACGGCTTCGACGACGTCGAGGAACACCTTCACGCGCACGCGCGGAGGCACCCCGCTCCATGCTCCCTTTCCGTGGAAGATCGGATGGGCGTGGAGCTCCGTCTGCGGCTCGACGCCGTACTCCTGGAGCGCGGCGACGATCTCGTGCATGCGTTGCGTGAGCCAACGGGTCTGCGAGGCATCCGCCATCACGGCGCCGAACCCGTAGAGGTCCGGTTTGAACGATTCGTCAACGAAACAGAGCAGCACGCTGGAATACTGCCGTACACGATGCGCGGCGGGGATCGCGACGCACTGCCGAGCACGAAGCGATGCCCCGGGTGATCACTCACCCGGGGCATCGGCGCGTGTGGAACACGGATCAGGGAGTGTTCCGGGCGCTGGACGCGGTAACCAGCCGGTCGTGCGACGAGGATGACACCTCACCGAACCGTGCGTCCACACCCGGAACCCACATCAGCGCGAATCCGCACGAACGTGCACGGATCCTCAGCGCCCGCCGGTGATCTTGCGCCCCCGCTGTGCGACACCCGCGGTGCCGTACGGGTAGTCGTCGATGCGCGGCGCGCTGGCGTCGGTGAGCTGCGTGAGCTCCGCGTCGGTCAGCACGAGGTCGGCCGCACCGAGGTTGTCCTCGAGCTGGGACACGGTCCGGGCGCCGAGGATCACGCTCGTCACCGCCGGCCGGGCGAGCAGCCAGGCGAGGGCGACCTGCGACCGCGAGGCGCCGTGCGCGTCGGCGACCGCGGACACCGCGTCGAGGACGGCCCAGGTGCGCTCGTCACCGTTCCGCGCTTCCCAGGCCTCCATGCCGCGTGCCGGGTTCTCGCCGAGGCGGGTGGAGCCGGTCGGGGCTTCGTCGCGCTGGTACTTGCCGGAAAGCCAGCCTCCGGCCAGGGGCGACCAGGGCAGCAGGCCGATCCCGGCGTCGAGGCTGGCGGGCACGATCTCGTGCTCGATGTCGCGGACGAGCAGGTTGTACTGCGGCTGCAGGGTGACCGGCGGCGCCCAACCGTGCGCCTTCGCCTCGTACACGGCCTTCGTGATCTGGTAGCCGAGGTAGTTCGAGAACCCGTAGGACCCGATCTTGCCGGCGGAGACCGCGTCGTCGAGGAACCGGAGCGTCTCCTCGATCGGCGTCAGGGCGTCCCAGGCGTGCATCTGGTACAGGTCGATGTGCTCGACGCCCAGGCGCTCGAGCGAGGCGTCGAGGGCGACTCGAAGGTGCCGGCGCGACAGGCCGACGTCGTTCGGTCCGTCACCCTGCGGGAAGCGGCCCTTGGTGGCGAGGACGACCTGCTGCGCCTCGGTGGGGTGCGCCGCCAGCCAGCGGCCGATGATCCGCTCGGACTCGTTGCCCGAGTAGACGTCGGCCGTGTCGATCAGGGTGCCGCCGGCCGCGACGAACGTGTCGATGATGGTGTGGGAGGTGGGTTCGTCGGCTTCGCTGCCGAACGTCATGGTGCCGAGGGTCAGCGTCGACACCGATGTCCCGCTGTTGCCGAGGAGTCTGTAGTCCATGGCGGGGACGGTACGCGCGGTGTCCGGCGACAGCGAGGACCTACGAGTACCCCTCAGCGCGGGGCGGACAACGCGCGCCGGTCAGGAGCGCAGGAACGCCAGCGCGGCTTCGCGGAACGCCCGCGACGTCGGCGCGTTGAAGTGGTTGCGCCCCGGGATCTCGAAGAACGACGCGTCCGGGGCCGCCTGCGCCAACCGCACGGCGCTGTCGCGGATGCCGTCCTCGCTGCCAGCGGCCATCAGGATCGGCTGCGCGGGGGCGTTGTCGGGCGTCGGCTCGATGCTGTTCCGCATCCCCTCGACCATCGCCACGAGCGCCGCGAGGTCGTTCCCCTCGACGTTCCCCGCCATGGTCAGGTAGCCGTTGGTCACGCGGTCCTCGATCGGGGTGCCGTCCGCCAGGTACGCCTTCGCCTGGTCGACCCGCACGCGGCGCATCGGGTCGGCGTCGGGGATCCCGCCGAACACCGCGCGGGTGATGCGGTCCGGCAGCCGTTCGGCGGTGTGCCACCCGACGCGTGCACCGAGCGAGTACCCGAGGAACGCGACCTCGTCGAGCAGGTACGTGTCGATCACGGTGGTGACGTCCGCCACGAGCAGGTCCATCGAGTACGCACCGGGGTCGCGCGGCTTCGCGCTCGCGCCGTGCCCGCGCTGGTCGAACGCCAGCACGCGGTACCCGGCGCGGACGAGGTCGCGGGTCCAGCCGGAGGCGTGCCAGTTCAGCACCGCACCGGAGGCGAACCCGTGCACCGCGACGACCGCAGGGGCGTCGGGATCGCCGAAGTCGTAGGTCGCGATCCGGAGGCCGTCGGGCGACATCACGATGCGGGGACGGGGCGCTTCGGGGACGAGTGACATGTCCCCTCCAGGGTACCGGGGCACTGTGGTCGCCATGGACGGCTACGGCGGTGACCAGATCCGGGCGGCAGAGCGGCCGCACCTCGATGCGGGTGAGCCCCTCATGCAACGAGCGGCCGACGGGCTGGCCCGCATCGTCGGCGACCTGCTCGACGATCCGGCCGTCCGGCCGGGCGACGGACCGGGGTCCGTCCTCCTGCTGGTGGGCAGCGGCGACAACGGTGGTGACGCCCTGTTCGCGGGTGCGCGGCTGGCGGCGGCCGGGAGGCACGTGGCAGTCTTGCGCGTCGGCTCACGCGTGCACGAGGCGGGCCTGGCAGCGGCGCTGGACACCGGGGCGCGCCTCCTCGATGATCCTGCCGGACCGGAGGCTGCGGTGACGGACGCGGCACTCGACGCCGACCTGGTGCTCGACGCGATCCTCGGGATCGGGGTGCAGGGGCCTGCGGCCCTCCGCTCCCCCGCCCGCGAGGTCGTCGACGCCATCCGTGAACTCGCCCGCGACCAGCGCGCACCGTTCGTCGTCGCCGTCGACGTGCCGAGCGGCATCGACGTCGACACCGGCGGGATCGCGGACGACCACGTCCTGCACGCCGACGTCACGGTCACGTTCGGCGGGGTGAAGGCCGGGTTGCTGACGGGGCCGGCCGCCACCCTCGCCGGACGGATCGAGCTGGTGGACGTCGGGATCGGTGCGGACCTGGCGACGATGGAGCCGCTGGTCCGCACCTGACCCCGATCCGTCAGCGCAGCCGTCCCTCAGTGGTGCTGGTACAGGACCGGCTCCGGCAGTCCGTGCTCGGCGCGGATGCTCCGCGCGATGCCCTCGACGGCGATGAGCGCGTCCACCACGAGCTCCGGCGTGACCGGGAACGGCATGTTGTGGATGGTCTCGCCCTCGACGGTCGCGGCCTCGGCCACGGCGCGGAGCTCCGTCGTGTCGTCGACGGTCAGGCCGATCTCGGTCAGGGTGTTCGGCAGGCCGACCTTCGTGGTGAAGACGACGAAGTCCTCGATCTCCTCGGCCGGTGCACCCTCGAGCACGAGCTGCGCGATCGTGCCGATGTTGACCTTCTGCCCGTGCGCCAAGCCGTGCGCCTGCGGAGCGGCGGTCAGTCCGTTGTGGATCGCGTGCGCTGCCGCCAGTCCGCCGGACTCGAACCCCAGGCCCGACAGCAGGGTGTTCGCCTCGACGACCTTCTCGAGCGCGGGCGTGACGACCCCGGCCTTCACGGCCTCGATGGCCTGCAGGGCGTTCTCGTGCAGCAGCTTCCAGGACAGCTCGGCGAGCGCGACGCCGGTCTCGGTCTGCAGCCCGCCGGCCATGGTGTCGGCGTTCGCACGCTTGGCGGCACGGGCCTCGACCCAGGTGGCCAGGGCGTCGCCGATGCCCGCGACCAGGAACTGGACGGGAGCGTTCGCGACGAGCTTCGTGTCGATGAGGACGAGGTCGGGGTTGTGCGGGAAGAACCGGTACTCGATGAACTCCCCTTCCTCGGAGTAGATCACCGCGAGCGCCGAGGTCGGGGCGTCGGTGCTCGCCGCCGTCGGGACACTCGCCCAGCGGATGCCGGCCAGGTGCCCGGAGGCCTTGGCCGCGTCGATCGCCGAACCGCCGCCGAGCCCGACGATGACGTCCGCGTCGGTCGACCGGATCTGCTCGACGAGGTCGTCGACCGCCTTCGGCGTCGCGAAGCGACCGAAGCCGACCCGCTCGACCCGCAGGTCGGCCGCCTGGAAGCTCTTCGTCACCGCGGCCTCGACGATGCCCCACACGACGTCGTCGGCGACGATCAGGGGGCGCTGGCCGATGGGGGCGATGAACTCGCCGACGCGGGTGATCGCGTCCTTGCCCTGCACGTAGCGGGCGGGGCTCATCACGGTGCTGATGGGAGTGGCCATGGTTGCGGTTCCTTCCGGTTGTACGACACGTGTCGGGGTCGCCGACGTCCCAGACGGTACGCGCGGGGCATGCATGCGGCGTGCGAGTCCCGTGGGCCGTACATTCGGGGGCATGACGTTCAACGACGATTCGCAGCTCAAGGGCGGCAGGGTGAAGCGCCGGGGTCGGACGGCAGCGGTCGGCGGCGGTGCCGTCGGCGTCACGGCGATCGTCGTCTTCCTGATCGCGCAGTTCACGGGCGTCGACCTCAGCGGGTTCGTCGACGGCGGCAGCGGCACGACGCAGATCCAGCAGCAGGACCAGCCGGTCGACGCCGCCCCTGAGTGCCGCACCGGGCGTGACGCCAACCTCAAGGTCGAGTGCCGGATGGAGGGCGCCGCCGAGTCACTCGACGGCTACTGGACGGCCGAGGCCCGGAAACTCGGGATCTCGTACACGGCGCCGGACTTCTTCCTGTTCGACGGCTCGACCGACACGTCGTGCGGTCAGGCGTCCGCCGCCACCGGGCCCTTCTACTGCCCGCCGGACCGCGCGATCTACCTCGACACCGCGTTCTACGACGACCTGCAGTCGAAGTACGGGTCGTCGGGCGGGCCGCTCGCGCAGATGTACGTCGTCGCGCACGAGTGGGGCCACCACATCCAGCAGCTGCAGGGTGCCTTCGCGAGCACGGACCGATCGGGCACCGGGGCGTCGTCCGGCAGTGTCCGCGTCGAGCTGCAGGCCGACTGCTACGCCGGCGCCTGGGTCGGCGACGCGGCGAACACCGAGGACGCGAACGGCGAGACCTTCTTCGAGCCGATCAGCCGGTCCGAGATCGCCGATGCCCTGTCCGCCGCGAGCGCCGTGGGCGACGACAGCATCCAGGAGCGCTCGAGCGGCCGGGTCGATCCGGACTCGTTCACGCACGGCTCGAGTGAGCAGCGCCAGAAGTGGTTCGTCCGCGGCTACCAGCAGGGCGCGACGAGCTGTGACACGTTCAGCGTCCCCGGGTCGTCGCTGTAGCGATCAGCCCTTCGTCGGCGTGGGCGTCGGTGTCGCGCTCCGCGTGCGGGCCGGCGTCGCGCTCGGCGTGGGGGTCGGGGTGGGCGTCGCCTCGGTGGCACCGGCCGCGGTGACCACGAAGGTGCGGAAGTCGTCGTTCGTGATCGGCGACGTGAGCTCGTACCGCTGCCCGTTGACGAGCACCAGTGGCGTGCCCGGGAAGTCGCTCAGTGTCGACCCGGGGATGTCCCCGCCGGACACCGCGGTGGTCTGCTCGTCGACCCACTTGCTGTAGTCCTGGTCGGCGATGCAGCTCGTGACGGCCCGGCGGTCCTGCAGGCCGGAGACCCCGGTGACGACCTTGGTGAGTTGCGCGTCGGTGAGCCCGGGTGTGCCTTCTTCCGGCTGCTCGGCGAAGAGCGCCTTGTTGACCGCGTAGAACTGGTCCGGCGAGTGCTCGGCGACGCAGGCCGCAGCGTTCGCCGCGCGGAGCGAGTACTTCGTGCCCTGCGAGCGGTTCGACAGGATCGCGACGGGGTGGATGTCGACGGTGGCGGCCCCGGAGTCGACGAGGCTCTCGATGTAGTCGCCGTTGGCCTGCTCGAACTCGCCGCAGGTCGGGCAGAGGTAGTCGACGTACAGCGTGATGCTCACCGTGCCCGCACCGGCCGTGGTCGAGGCGCTCGGCGATGCACTGCTCGACGCGGTCACAGGCTTGAGCCCCTCGCCGAGGGTGATGCCGCCCTGCGACATGGTCGAGGGTCCGGGGCCTGCCGGCTTCACGGAGTCGACCAGGACGAGCGTGACGACGGCGGCCGCTGCGAGCAGGACGACACCGAGTCCGATCTGGAGTCCGAGCCGGGTGCCGCGCTGGCGGCGCTTCTGCTGTGTCCTGTGGCGCTGCGCTCGCTGTCGGGCGGCTTCGCGGCGCTCGTTCCGCGCGGCGCGGGCGTCACCCTCGGGGCGGTTGGTCATCGGTGCGTCGTCCTCCTGATCGGCGTCCGCACGACCTACCCCCGCTCGGCGGACGGACCCGGCGATTGTAGTGGGCCGCTCTGGGAACCACCCAACCACGCTCTGGGAACCGACCGGCCAGGGGGAAAACACTGGCGCACCCGCGAGAACTCGTGTTGTATGAACCTCGATGGTCGACGACGACCATCCGGGGCCCTCGCGGGCTGACCGCTTCACTCGGATCGTCCGGCACGTACCTGCCGGTGAAGAAAGGACCGAACGCTCATGGCGTCCGTCACCTATGACAAGGCAACCCGTCTCTACCCCGGAGGCAACCGTCCCGCGGTCGACTCCCTCGACCTGGACGTCGCCGACGGCGAGTTCCTCGTCCTCGTCGGCCCCTCGGGTTGTGGCAAGTCCACCTCGCTCCGCATGCTGGCCGGCCTCGAAGAGGTCAACTCCGGTCAGATCCGCATCGGCGACCGCGACGTCACGGACGTCCCGCCGAAGGACCGCGACATCGCGATGGTGTTCCAGAACTACGCGCTGTACCCGCACATGACCGTCGCCGAGAACATGGGCTTCGCGCTCAAGATCGCCGGTGTCGGCAAGGACGAGCGCGCCACCCGCGTGCAGGAAGCCGCGAAGCTCCTCGACCTCGAGGACTACCTCGGCCGCAAGCCGAAGGCGCTCTCCGGTGGTCAGCGTCAGCGCGTCGCGATGGGCCGTGCGATCGTCCGTCAGCCGCAGGTGTTCCTCATGGACGAGCCGCTGTCGAACCTCGACGCCAAGCTCCGCGTCCAGACCCGTACGCAGATCGCGTCGCTCCAGCGTCGTCTCGGCGTCACCACGGTCTACGTCACGCACGACCAGACCGAGGCACTGACCATGGGTGACCGCATCGCGGTGCTCAAGGACGGCATCCTGCAGCAGGTCGGCACGCCGCGCGACCTGTACGAGAAGCCGAACAACGTCTTCGTCGCGGGCTTCATCGGCTCGCCGGCGATGAACCTGCTGCCGGCCGACGTCGTCGAGGGCGGCATCAAGTTCGGCACGCTCAACCACGCGATCGACCGCGACACGCTCTCCAACGCGCGTTCCGCCCAGATCACCGTGGGCATCCGCCCCGAGGACGTCGTCGTGGCGCAGTCGGGCGAAGGCCTGCCGGTCACGGTCGACGTGGTCGAGGAACTCGGCGCCGACGGCTACCTCTACGGTCACGCCGACGTCAAGGGCACGCGCGTCGACATCGTCGCCCGCGTGGACGGCCGTTCGCACCCGTCGATCGGTGACACCATCGTGGTGACGCCGAAGTCGGGCCACGTGCACGCCTTCGACACCGAGTCGGGCGAGCGCCTGGACGACAAGGCCGTCGTCAGCGCGTAACCGAAGCGCACTCCCCGAGAGCCCGCGCCGCCTCACAAGGGCGGGTCGCGGGCTCTCGGCTGTCCCCCACGACACCGAAGGATCCACCGTGCCCGACTCGATGTCCATCACCGCAGCAACCGTCGACCCCGGCCTGCTCGACCTGCCGTGGGACCTGCCGCTGGCGGACTGGCCGGACGAGACCATCGTGGCCCTGCCGAAGGGCATCTCACGGCACCTGGTGCGCTTCGTGCACCTGAGTGGGTACGTCGCCGCCGTGAAGGAGACGGGCGAGGAGATCGCGCGCTCCGAGTACGAGATGCTCCGCACGCTGCAGCGCATGGACGTGCCGTGCGTCGACCCCGTCGCCGTCATCACCGGTCGGGTCGACGCGGACGGCGAGCAGCTGCACCCCGTGCTCGTGACGCGGCACCTGCGCTTCTCGCTGCCGTACCGCGCGCTGTACTCGCAGACCCTGCGCCCGGAGACCGCGACCCGTCTCGTCGACGCCCTCGCGTTGCTGCTCGTCCGGCTGCACGTCATCGGCTTCTACTGGGGCGACGTGTCGCTCTCGAACACGCTGTTCCGTCGCGACGCGGGCTCGTTCGCCGCGTACCTGGTCGACGCCGAGACCGGCAAGCTCTACCCCGGCGGGCTGTCGAACGGGCAGCGCGAGAACGACCTCGAGGTCGCGCGCGTGAACATCGCCGGCGAGCTCCTCGACCTCGAGGCCGGCGGCCGTCTCGACGAGAACGCCGACCCCGTGGACGTCTCCAACCGGATCGTGGCGCAGTACCGGACGCTCTGGACCGAGCTCACGGGCACCGAGCAGTTCGACATCAAGGAACGCTGGCGCATCAACGACCGCGTCGAGCGGCTCAACGAGCTCGGCTTCGACATCGAGGAGCTCTCGATCCACACGACCGAGGGCGGTTCGCAGGTGCGGATCCAGCCGAAGGTCGTCGACGCCGGACACCACCAGCGACGCCTGCTGCGGCTGACCGGCCTGGACGCCGGCGAGAACCAGGCCCGACGCCTGCTCAACGACCTCGACTCGTACCGGGCACGCAACGGCCGCGACGAACTCGACGAGGAGATGGTGGCGCACGAGTGGGTCTCGCGGGTCTTCGAGCCCGTCGTCCGCTCGATCCCCCGTGACCTGCGCGGTCGCCTCGAACCCGCGGAGGTCTTCCACGAACTGCTCGAGCACCGCTGGTTCATGTCGCAGGAAGAGGAGCGGTCGGTCTCGCTGCCCGAGGCCACCACGGCGTACATCAACGACGTGCTGCGCCACCGCCGCGACGAGCGCCTGCTCATCAATCCGCCGACGTCGTCGATGACGCTGCCGATCCCCGTGGTCGACGACGCGGAACCCGCCGACGACGACGCCGACGTCCAGGACTGGCGCACCACCGTCTGACCCGGTCGCCGGTCGGTCACGACACTCCGCCGGGTGGGTGCCGACTGGTCACAGACCGTCGCCGGCGGCGTCGCGCAGCGACGACTCGCGACCACCCGGAGGACACCGGCCGACATGTCGTGACCGTTCGGGGCCCGTGAACGCGACCGCCTGGAGGCCCGGCGTGCGTCCCGGAGACCGGCGCCGGCCCTCCAGACCGTCACGCCTGCACCGCCGGTGATGCCGTTGGACGTCGAGCGGTCACGACACCCCGCCAGGTGCACGTCGGCCGGTCACGGACCGTTGCCTACGGCGTCGCGCGGCGACGACTCGTGACCACACGGCGGGCATCATCCGACGTGTCCTGACCCGTCCGGCCTGACCCGGCCGGCACCGCACGCAGGAACGAAGCGCCGGGGCTTACTCGGCGCGACGGCGCCGGGCGACCTCCCACAGGGTGACGCTCGCGGCGATGCCGGCGTTGAGGGACTCGGTCGCACTCGAGATCGGGATCGACACGATGGCGTCGCAGGTCTCGGTGACCAGGCGCGACAGGCCCTTGCCCTCGGAACCGACGACGATCACGATCGGGCGGTCGGCGAGCGCGAGGCCGTCGAGCTCCACGTCGCCGTCGCCGTCCAGACCGAGGACGAACAGGCCCATCGACTTGAGGGACTTCAGCGTCTGGGTGAGGTTCGGGGCCATCGCGACGGGCGTGCGGGCCGCGGCGCCGGCGGAGGTCTTCCACGCCGACGCGGTGACGCCGACCGAACGACGCTGCGGCACGATGACGCCGTGTCCGCCGAACGCGGCGGTCGAGCGGATGATCGCACCGAGGTTGCGCGGGTCGGTGATGCCGTCGAGCGCGACGAGCAGCGGGACCTGGTCGCGCGAGAAGGCCTGCTCGACGATGTCCTCGGACACGGCGTACTGGTACGCCGGCACCTTGAGCGCGACGCCCTGGTGCACGCTGTCGTGGCCGGTGATGCGGTCGAGCTCGGGGCGCATGAGCTCGATGATCGGCACGCTGCGGTGGTTCGCGAGCGTCAGGATCTCCTTGACGCGGTCGTCGACCTCGATGCGCGACGCGATGTAGAGCGTCGTCGACGGGGTCTTCGTGCGCAGCGCCTCGAGCACGGAGTTCCGTCCGGTCACGAGCTCGGAGTCATCGGTCTTCCGGGCCGGCGGACGACCGGTGCGGCCCTGCGGGGTGCTCGAGGAACCGTGACGGCCCTTGGCTGCCTCGAAGCGGTCCTTCGCCGCCTTGCGCTTGCCGGCGGGGTGGTACGGCCGGTCCTCGGCCTTCGGGGTCGGCTTGCGACCCTCGAGCGCCTGGGCACCCTGACCACCGGAACCGACCTGCTTGTTGCCCTTGCGACCGGTGCGGACGGCGCCGGGCCGACCTTTCTTGCTTCCCGAGACGTTCTTCATGCGTAGCTCCTGTTCGGCACTGCCGTGTTCAGGCGATGCTCCAGCGTGTTCCGGACGGCGTGTCCTCGATCGTGATGCCCGCGGCGGCGAGGTCGTCGCGCACGCGGTCGGCCGCAGCGAAGTCCCGTGCTGCCCTGGCGTCCGCGCGCTCCTGCACGAGGCGTTCGACGAGAGCGGCGAGCGGGCCTGCCGAGGTGTCCTGACCGCCCCCCGACCAGTGGGCGGCTCGCGGGTCGATGCCGAGGACCTCTACCATGGCGGCCACCTGATGGTACGCGACCCCGAGCGTTTCCGCATCGTCGGCGTCCAGGGCGGCATTGCCGGTGCGCACGGTCTCGTGCAGGACGGCCAGCGCCTGGGGTACCGCGAGGTCGTCGTCCATCGCGGCGGCGAAGGCGTCCGGCACAGCGGGGGCGTCGGCGAGGTGCACGCCTTCGAGCCGCACCTCGGCCCGCTGCAGGAACCCGTCGATGCGGTCGTAGGCGGCCTCGGCCTCGGCCAACGAGCCGTCGTGGTGGTCGATCGAGGATCGGTAGTGCGCGGCGCCGAGGAAGTACCGCACCACGGCCGGACGGGCAGCGGCCAGGAAGTCGGCGGCGAAGATCGAGTTGCCGAGCGACTTCGACATCTTCTGGCCCTCGACCGTGACGAGCCCGTTGTGCAACCAGTACGACGCGAACGGGTCGCCCGCCGCGGTGGACTGCGCGAGCTCGTTCTCGTGGTGCGGGAACCGCAGGTCGAGTCCGCCGCCGTGGATGTCGAACGCCGGACCGAGGTACCGCCGCGACATGGCGGAGCACTCGATGTGCCAGCCCGGACGACCGGGGCCCCACGGGGAGTCCCACGACGCGGTCGAGGGCTCGCCGGGCTTCGCACCCTTCCAGAGCGCGAAGTCGCGGGCGTCGCGCTTGCCACGGGGGTCGGCGTCGGCAGCCTCGACCATGTCCTCGCGACGCTGCCGGGTGAGCGCCCCGTAGGACTCCCAGCTGCCGGTGTCGAAGTAGACGTCGCCCGAGTCGTCGGCGGCGACGTAGGCGTGACCGCGGTCGATGAGCTTCGTGATGATGTCGTGCATCTGCGGCACGCTCGCTGTTGCCCGCGGCTCGTAGGTCGGGGGCAGGATGCCGAGGGCGTTGTACGCGGCGGTGAACTCGAGCTCGACGCGGTAGGCGCGGGCGAACCACGCTTCGTCGGTGCCGGCGGCCAGGTCGAGCACCTTGTCGTCGATGTCGGTGACGTTCCGCACGAGGGTGACGCGCAGACCGCGGTACGTCAGCCAGCGGCGCCAGATGTCGTAGACCAGGGCCGAGCGCAGGTGTCCGATGTGCGGCGACGACTGCACCGTCGGACCGCAGACGTAGACGCTGACCTGTCCGTCGACCAGGGGGACGAGGTCGACGACGGCTGCGGCGCGGGAGTCGTAGAGGCGAACGGTCACGATCCCAAGCCTAGGACGTCAGGCCGGTCGGGTGACGGCCGTGGCGATCGCGGCGAGCCCCTCGCCCCGGCCGGTGAACCCGAGGCCGTCGGTCGTCGTGCCGGACACCGCGACGGGGGCACCGACGACGGCGGACAGGGCGTCCTGCATCTCCGCACGACGGGCCCCGATGCGCGGCCGGTTCCCGATGACCTGCACCGTGACCGACACGGGGACGAGGCCGGCGTCGGCGAGCAGCCCGACTGCACCGCGGATGAAGACGTCCCCGGCGGCTCCGGCGTAGGCGGGGTCCGCGGTGCCGAACGTCCCACCGATGTCACCGAGGCCACCCGCGGAGAGCAGGGCATCGCACACCGCGTGCGCCACGGCGTCACCGTCGCTGTGCCCGGAGAGGCCGGGTTCGCCGGGGAAGTCGAGCAGGCCGACGCGGCACGGCGACTCGACGTCGAACGCGTGCACATCGACCCCGAGCCCGAGCCGGACCGCCGAGCCACCGGGGTCACCCGGGGCCGTGGCGCGCGACCGGACGATCGACTCTGCTCGTCCGAGGTCCCACGGCGTCGTGATCTTGAAGGCATCGGCGTCACCCGGCACGAAGCGCACCGTGCCACCGGCCGCCTGGAACACGCCGGCGTCGTCGGTCTCGGACTGCGTCGACACCGCGTACGCCCGTCGGAGTGCGTCGAGTGGGAAGCCCTGCGGCGTCTGGACCCCGACGAGCGCGGACCGGTCGACGGTCTCGACGACCACGTCGCCGGACACCCGCTTGACCGTGTCGGTGACGGGGAGCGCGGGGACGACGCCGTCACCGGTGCCGGTCGCGACCGAACCCTCGACCGCGTCGAACACCCGGTCGAACTGCGCGGCCGGCGTGAGGCACCGCGCCGCGTCGTGCACCAGCACCGCGGTGACGGAGTCCGGCAGCACGCCCAGGCCGGCCTGGACCGAGCCGTGGCGATCCGTGCCTCCCGGAACCACCGCCGTGTACGCGACCGCAGCGCCCGCGACCGAGGCGACCACCTGACGGCACTCCTCGAGCATGGTCGACGGCGCGACCACGACGACCAGCGTCGGAGCCGACAACGTGAAAAGCGGCTCGAGCGCCCGCGCGAGCATGAGCTGCCCCGCGACGGGCACGAACGCCTTCGCGGTACCGATGCCGAGCCGGGTTCCGGACCCGGCTGCAACGACGACGACCGCCCGGTCCACCCCTTTGGGGAACCGTGCGGTCGTCGTGGTGTGCAGTGCGCTCAGGACGCGAGGACTTCGTCGAGGACGGTCGATGCCTTGTCCTCGTCGGTCTTCTCGGCCAGGGCCAACTCGGAGATCAGGATCTGCCGCGCCTTGGCCAGCATCCGCTTCTCACCCGCGGACAAGCCGCGGTCCTGATCGCGTCGCCAGAGGTCGCGGACGACCTCGGAGACCTTGATGACGTCCCCGGAAGCGAGCTTCTCGAGGTTCGCCTTGTACCGGCGCGACCAGTTGGTGGGCTCTTCGGTGAACGGCGCCCGGAGGACCTCGAACACCTTGTCGAGCCCTTCCTTGCCGATCACGTCGCGGACTCCGACCAGGTCGACGTTGTCCGCCGGTACCTCGATCGTCAGGTCACCCTGCGTGACCCGCAGTTTCAGGTAGACCTTTTCCTCGCCCTTGATGACGCGCGTCTTGACTTCAGAGATGGTTGCCGCCCCGTGGTGGGGGTAGACGACGGTCTCGCCGACCTCGAATTGCATGTATCAGGCTCCGTTCCCAGACTTCCAGTTTACCACAAGGGGTGTTCGGGTAAGGGGACCCTCAGCACTGGGCCTTCCCGGTGATCGCTAAGATGGAGCGGGACCGTCTGGTCCTCATCGACTTACGGAGGAATCTCTTGCGAGCTCGGGTACTCGTGTCCGTCGCCGTTGCGGCAACCATCGCGCTGGGCGCCACCGGGTGCGAGTTCATGTCGCCCGCGCACACCGTCGACATCAAGCAGATCACCGACGGCGTCAACGTCTCGACCGGCAAGGTCGACGTGCGGAACGCCATCCTCATCTCGGACGACGGCGAGGGTGCGCGGTTCATCGGCACGCTGGTGAACAACTCCGACACCGACGGCATCACCGTGTCGGTCGAGATCGGTGGCGACACCGAGACCGTGCTGGTGCCGGCGAACTCGCACGTCGACCTGGCGAACGACTCGCAGCACGACACCCTCGACTTCGACAGCGCGGACGCGAAGCCCGGTTCGCTCGTCAAGGTGTACTTCTCCTACCCCGACGCCGAGGGCGTCTCGGCCAACGTGCCGGTGCTGACCACCGCGCAAGAGGAGTACGCAACCCTCGCGCCGACCTCGACCCCCGAGCCGTCCGGCCAGATCACGCTGCCGGTCGAGACCCCGTCGGCCACGCCGACGGACGGCGAGTAGCCGCACCGCGCAAGCGCCACCGCGTCAGACGCGCCAGCGCCACCGCTTCAGACAGGAGGCCCGGTGCGAGTCCCAGGGACTCGCACCGGG
>NZ_JADKSB010000017.1:0-60131 GCF_015350935.1 Curtobacterium sp. VKM Ac-2887
AGGCACGAGGTCAATCAATAAATTGGCATTGACAATGTGCACGCTGTTGAGTTCTCAAGGACCAGACGCACTCCCCCACTCGACACCCGAAGATGCTCCGCCAGAGAGGCTGGTGAATCCGCTGCCCGGGGAAGAACCGTGGCGGACAAGATCCCCGGGTAAACCCAGTGACCGTCTCAGCCGTTCCGTTCTCCGCCGCCGTGGCAACGAGAGGTAACACTACACAGGCTCCGGGGGCCTCGCCAACCGTGGTTCCTCCCGGGCGTGTCGGCCCGGGAGTGCCCGTCGGCGCCGGGGCTACTCCGCTGCAGCGAGCTGCCCGCAGGCCCCGTCGATCTCCTTGCCGCGGGTGTCGCGCAGGGTCGTCGGGATGCCCGCGGCGTTGAGCCGGCGGACGAACTCGTCCTGCACGTGCACCTCGGACGAGGTCCACACGGAGCCCGGCGTCGGGTTGAGCGGGATCGGGTTGACGTGCACCCACCCCTTGCCGCGCTTGTTGAGCTTCTCGGCGAGCAGGTCCGCGCGCCAGGCGTGGTCGTTCATGTCCTTGATGAGCGCGTACTCGATCGAGACACGGCGGCCCGTCTTGACGTAGTAGTTGTGCGCGGCGTCGATCGCCTCGTCGGCCTTCCAGCGCGAGTTCACCGGGATGAGCTCGTCGCGGAGCTCGTCATCAGGGGCGTGCAGCGACAGCGCGAAGGTCACCGGGATGTTCTCGTCCGCCAGCTTGAGGATCGCGGGGACCAGCCCGACGGTCGAGATCGTGATGCCACGGGCACTCATCCCGAGGCCGTTCGGCTGCGGCGCGACCATCAGCCGCACGGCGTCCATCACCCGCTTGTAGTTGGCGAGCGGCTCCCCCATGCCCATGAACACGATGTTCGTGACGCGCTCGGCGTCGACGCGGTCCTTGCCGCCCTTGCGGGGATCGCCCCCGAGCTCGCCCGCGGCGATGGCCGCGTTGGCCCGGACGATCTGCTCGATGATCTCGGCGGTGGACATGTTGCGGGTCAGCCCCGCCTGGCCGGTGGCGCAGAACGGGCAGTTCATGCCGCAGCCGGCCTGCGACGAGACGCAGAGCGTGATGCGACCCGGGTACCGCATGAGCACCGACTCGACCAGGGCGCCGTCGTGCAGCTTCCACAGGAACTTGATCGTGTCGCCGTTGTCCGTCGCCAGCCGCCGGGTCTCGGTCAGCAGGGGCGGCAGCATCCCGGCGACGAGCTGCTCGCGCTGGGCGGCCGGCAGGTCGGTCATCTTGTCCGGGTCGGACGTGTAGTGCGTGAAGTAGTGGGTCGCGAGCTGCTTCGCGCGGAAGCCCGGCAGACCGAGCTCCTTGACGCGGGCCTCGCGCTCCTCGGCCGTCAGGTCGGCCAGGTGCACGGGCGGCTTGCCGCGCTTCGGCGACGCGAACTGCAGCAGCGGACGGCCGTCGGTGTCGGTCGCCTGCTTCCAGCCCTCGGTGCGCGGGCGCACCTGCGGACGAGCAGACTGCTGCTGTTCGAACGGGGTACGGGTGTCGGAAGCCATCAGGCCAGGATACGGGAGGCCCGTGACACGTCGGTGCCGGACCCTCCGGTGGCCGGGATGGTCACCGTCGACGGCCCCGCCTGCGTCGGATCAGCTGCCGGCGGGCAGCAGGCGCGCGAAGTGGTGCGCGGCCGAGTACATCGGCACGATGTCGACGACCTCGCCCGGGTGCGGTGCCTGCAGCACGAGCCCCTGGCCGAGGTACAGCCCGACGTGGTCCTCGTCGTCGTACACGACCATGTCGCCGGGCAGCGCCTCGGACTCGGGGATCGTCGTCGCCGCGGCGTCCTGCGTCGGGACGTAGTGCACGAGCGGGATGCCGACCGCGGCGTACGCGACCATCGTCAGGCCGGAGCAGTCGATGCCCTCGTGGCTCGCGCCGCCCTCGACGTACGGGTCCCCCATGTACTGCAGGGCGGTCTCGACGATGGTGGCGCGGTCGCCGCCGGCGGACAGCGCCGCCGACAGGGCCGACTGCGCCTGGGCCGTCGTCACCCCGAAGCGCAGGTCGAGCGTCGGGTACGAGACGACCGTGGTCGTGGTGGTCATGCCGTCGGTCGTGACGACGGGGACCTTGACGTCGTGCGCCACGGTGAAGGTCTGCGCGGCCTGCGAGGTCGTCGTGCCCTGCTGCGTCTCCGCCGGGGTCGCCGCGTTCGCCGGCACGGCCAGCGTCAGGCTCGAGGTCACGGCGATCGCCGGTGCGAGCAGGATCGCGGCACGCTTGGCGTTCGCGGTGCGGCGGATGTGCCGCGGGTCGACGGCCCGCTCGGCACGCAGGACGGCCTTCCGGCTCAGCACGGCCGCACCGGCGCTCGAGGCGACTGGTCGCGGATGCGGCTGCATCCGGACGGTGCGGGTCGGCTTCGGGTGCTCCACGAACGTGGCCCGGGCAGCAGCGGGACCGAGGGCCGAGCGACGACCACGGGGACGGGACGGCTGCGGCTGCGGTGACGCCGGAGCGGGTTCCACCGCGGTGTGCGGGGTCCCTCGCGAGGGCTGTCGGTCTTCGGCTGCTGCAGGCAGGGCGTGGCGTCCCATGGGTCCTTCCGGGTCGGGACCGCTGGACGATCCGGAAAGTAACGTATTGGTCACGGGGCGGATCGAGGCTGGGCAGTCCCGGAGTGTTCCTGCGGCTCGTCACAGGAACGGGCGATCCTCGCAGGTCGCTCAGATGCGGCGGATCCGCGCCCGGGGGCCCGAGGACCCGGCCTCAGACGGACGCGACCCGCATGACGGCGGCGATCCGGGCCTCCCGGTCGGACGAAAGGCGGTCGAGGCGAGCCGCCAGCGCCACGACGGACGCGTCGACCGGGGCGTCCCCCGAGATGTCCCCCGACACCGGGACGCCGGCACGGACCGCGAGCGGCAGCACGCCGGCCCAGACCGTGTGGTCCTCGCCGTCGTCCGCGGCCTCGCCGTTGCCCTGGAACCGGACCTTCACGCTCGCCCGGTCGAGGGGCAGCTGCAGGACCTGGGTGGCGCGGACCTCCTTCGGGGTCATCTCGCGGACCTCGTCGCGGCGGCCGGGCATGAGGTGGTCGGAGACCTGCCAGAGCGCCTCGGTGCGGAGTTCAGGCGGCACGACCGTCGCGGCGCCCGCGATCATCGCGCTGCGGTAGTTCGCCGAGCTGTCGAAGGTCGAGCGGGCGAACACGAGCCCGTCCAAGTGCGTGACCGTCGCTGCGACCTGCACGCCGGTGGCCACTGCTTCGAGGAAGAGGCCGCCGCCGGTCGAGCCGTGCAGCAGCAGGACCGGGCCGGCGCCGAGGTCGCCGACACCGCACAGGAAGGGCAGCACGATCGGGTGGCCGCCGCGGACGAATCCGACGTGGGCGAGGTGGGCCTCGGCGAGGATCGCCCGGAGGACGGCGGGGTCGTCGGACTGGCGCCCGCGGATGCGTCGGACGCGCAGGTCGGGGCCGTCGACGGGGTTCGGGGTGCTCATGCGGGCCACGCTAGGTTCGACAGTGGTCCGGTGCGTGGACCAGATCGAGGTGATCGTGGTGGACCAGTCCGGCAAGACCGCAGGGGTCGTCGCCCGCATCCGACGGATGGTCCACGACGGCACGCTGCGCGAGGGCGATCCGCTGCCGTCGACCCGGGCGTTGGCCGCCGAGCTCGGCGTCGCACGCGGAACGGTCGTCGCCGCCTACGACCAGCTCGACGGCGAGGGCTGGATCCGGACGCGGCACGGTGCGGTGGCGCGGGTCGTCGCGTCGGCTGGCACCGGCGGCGTGGCGAACGTGGGCGGCCGGGGCGGCGCCGTCGGGGACTTGCTGCCAGCGTCGGACCCGGGTGCGACGGCGATGGCCACCGCCCGGGTCATCGACTGCCGCCCCGGGGTCCCCGCCGTCACCGCGATCGCGCAGCGGGACTGGCGCGCGGCCTGGCGGGCGGCGGCCGACGCCCCGCTGCGGAACGCCGTCGCGGACCCCCTCGGCACGGTGGAGCTCCGCGCGCAGGTGGTCGCACAGCTCGGCCTGAGCCGCGGGTTCGCTCCGTCGGTCGACCGGGTGCTGCTGACCGCGGGGACCTCCGAGGCGTTGTCGCTCGTCACCGAGGCACTCCGCGTGCACCTCGGTCGCACCCCTGTGTTCGCGGTCGAGGACCCGGGGTACCGGACCGGTCAGCGTGCGGTGCTCAGCGCGGGCGGGACCGTCGTCGGCATCCCGCTCGACGACGACGGGATGGACCTCGACGCCTGACCGCCGCACCGCCGGTCGACGTCGTGCTCGTCACACCGACGCACCAGTACCCGCTCGGTTCGGTGATGCCGGTGGCGCGACGGCAGCGGCTGCTCGCCTGGGCTGCGGCGACCGGCACGCTCGTGGTCGAGGACGACTACGACTCGGAGTTCCGGCACCGCGGCAGCCCCGTGCCGGCACTCGCGGCACTCGACGCCGAGGGGGTGGTGCTGCACGTCGGCGGGTTCTCGAAGACGCTCGACCCACGGCTGCGCTGTTCCTACGTCGTGCTGCCCGCGACGGCTGGTGTGCTGGTCGGGGCCGGGCCCGTGGCCGGGGTCGCCGACGCGGTGCTCGCTGCCCGTCGTGCCCGCGGCGCGGTCGTCGCCGAGCCCGTGCAGGTCGCGCTCGCGCACCTGCTCCGGACCGGCTCGCTCCGCCGGCACCTCGGCCGGGTCCGGCGCGACTACACGCACCGTCGCGCCCGGATCGCGGCCCGCCTCGACGACGTCGTCGGACTGGAGGCCCGTGCGCTGACCGGCGGACTGCACGCCGTGGTGGTGTGGTCGGGTCCGGCGACGGGGCAGGAGGTCGCGGCGCGGATGGCCGGTGCCGGCGTGCTCGTCTCGACGCTCGAGGAGTACGGGATGGCTCCGGGCAGCACGCCGGCCGGGATCGTGCTGGGGTACGGGGCGGTGACGGTGCCGGAGCTGGACCGTGCGCTGGACGCGCTGATCGGTGCGGTGGAGCGGGCCGCGACCGTTGCGTGACCCTGGTGCCCGTGGTGCCCCGGTGCGCTCTGGCCGCCGGACGAGTCGCGATCAGCCGCCGGACTGAGCGGTCGCGACCACGTTCGAACCGGCCTGCTGGCACGCGGTGTTCAGGGTGCGCCCGACGAGGTCCCACTCCGCACTGTCCTCGAGCGCCGGCCCCGACGTGGGTGCCGGGTGGGCGTCGAGGTACTCGTGCGCGTAGTCGATCGCGTTGTCGAGCCGCTCGTCGCTGCTCGACAGGTGCTCGTACCCGAAGCGCTCCGCCGCGATCAGCGCCTCGTACTGCGCATCGGTCAGGGCACCGCGGGAACGACCGTCCGAGGCGTTCAGGGCGATCGTCGACAGCGCGCTGATCTGCCCGCAGACGGCCGCGGCGCTCCGGTCCTCCTCCATCGGGTCCACCGTGGGGGACGCCGCCGGTGCGTCCACCGCTGCGTCCGCCGATCGAGCACTCGACGAGGTCGGCGTCGGTGTCGACGAGGCGTCGGCGGAGCAGCCGGACAGGGCGAGGGACGCGAGCAGCGCACCGGCGACGACGGGCAGCGCGAGTCGGAGGGAAGCCATACCCGCCATCGTGGCAGCGCCGTGGTCACGCACGGGGCGTCGTGTCGAGATCGAGACCTCGTCGATACCGGATCGTGAGCAGGCGGGGCGAGCCGGTGGTCAGTGCTGCTGCAGGTGTGCGCGAACCTGTGCTTGCACGGCGGCGGCGTCGCGGTGGTCCCAGAGCGCGAAGTGCGTGCCACCCGGCACCGTGACGAGCTCGGCGCCGGGGATCGTCTCGGCAGCGCGGGCGCTGTCGTCGTGTACGACCTCGGTGTCGGCGTCGCCGTGCACCAGGAGCGTCGGGGCCCGGACGGCGCCGAGGTCGAGCGACTCGACGGCCGCGAGCTGGCGCACGTCGTTGTCCCAGCCGGCGCGTCGGGGCCCGGACGCGTTGCCGGTCCGGGCGAGGCCGAGCAGGAACGCCCGCCGCACCGGGTCGGCCAGGACGCCGGCGACGTGTTCCCGCAGGGCCCCACCACGCAGGGTGCTCACGCCGGCCACCGCAGCGCGTGCCGCGGCAGCCGGGGCGATGCGCGCAGCGGCCGACGCCAGACCGGCGCCGAACACCGTGTCGGTCACGAGTCGTTCGGCCGGTCCCGCCGACCCGGGGACCCAGCGACCGGACACCCCGGAGGCGACGGCGAGCGCCCTGGTCCGCTCCGGGTGGCGGACCGCCAGTCGGTACGCGGCCGGTGCGCCACCGGACCAGGCCAGCACACCGACCCGGTCGATGCCGAGGTCGTCGAGGACCCCGGCGAGCTGGTCGGCCTCGTCGTCGATCGTGGAGTGGTCGGCGTCGAGCCAGGTGCCGAGGTAGCCCGGTCGCGAGACCGTGACCACGCGGAAGTCCTCAGACGGCAGGAACGCCCCCATCAACTCGGCGACGTCGATCCCGCCGGGGCTGCCGTGCAGGACCAGTACGGGGACGCCGGCGTCGGAGCCTCGGGTCGAGAACTCGACGCCACGGGTGACCACTCGGGTCGAAGGGGGCATGGGCCGACGATACTGCTGGCCCCCGTGCGGCGTCGGCGGCGGGGTCAGCGGGCCTCGGGGCGCGCGGAGCCGCGGGTGCTCACGAGGTCGGCGAGGGACGGTTCGGCCTCGTCGGTGGGCACGGCCCAACCACGTCGGGCGGCCTTGCGGACGAGACGGTAGGTGGTGACCTGGACGGGCTCCACCCCGTCGGCGGATTCGTAGTTCGTCATCGTGGTTTTCTCCCTGAATCGCGAGTGTTTCGCTGCAGCCGAAAGTACCCGGACGCCGTACCCCCGGACGGGGGCCTGCGTTCCATGGCCAAAGGCCGGAGGGCGCGCCACGAGGACCCTCGCGGCCAGCGGGATTGTTCGCATACAATGCAAACATGCTGATCACCGTCGACCCGACCGCGCGGGCCACCCTCGCCGAACAGGTCGCGTCGCAGATCCGGTACGCGATCGCACGCGGAGACCTCGCGAGCGGGGAACGCCTGCCGTCGGCGCGCGACCTCGCCGCCGCGGTCGACGTCAACATGCACACGGTGCTGCGCGCCTACGCACAGCTGCAGGACGACGGACTGATCGAACTGCGGCGGGGTCGCGGAGCAACGGTCTTGCGATCGGGCAACGCGTCCTTCGACCGGCTGCGCACGCTCGTGGACGAGCTGCGCGACCAGGCCGACACGCTCGGGGTCCCGCTCGACGACCTGTTCACGATGATCAAGGGGGCACGATGACGAACCGACCGATGGACGCGAGGACTCGCCTGGCGGTGGTGGCACCCGGGACGGCGGTGTCGCTGGCCCTGGTGGTCGCGGCCCTCGTCGCCGCACCGAGCCTGCCGGACCGCATGGCCGTCCACTTCGGGGCCGACGGCACCGCGGACGGCTGGAGTTCGCCCTGGCCGGCGTTCTGGATCACGCTCGCGGTGACCGCCGGCGCCGTGGCCCTGGCGTTCGCGGCGCTGCGGATGCCCGACCGCCGGACCGCCGCCACCCTGGTGCTCGTCGCCAACCTGTTCGCCGGCAGCCTCGGCACCGCCTGGATCGTGCTCGCCGCGACGAACACCGTCGGCGACGGGACGCTGTCCGGCTGGTGGACCGTGCCGTTCCTGGCCGTCAACGCGGTCATCGCCGCGGTCCCGGTCGTCGCGCTCGCCCGGACGGCTCCCCCGGTGCCGGCGCACGACGTCGAACCGCTGCGCATCGGGTCGGACACACGGGTCGCGTGGCGCGCCCGCATCGGCAGTCGCTGGTTCGCGGCGCTCGGGGCCGTCGTGGTCGGACTCGGGATCGGCACGGGGCTCGCGATGGCTCCGGCCGACCTCGGTACGGCCGTCGCCGCCGGAGCGGTGTTGGTCGTCGCTGGGCTCGCCGTACTGGTGCTCGCCCGGGTCGAGCTCACCGTGGACCGGCGTGGGATGCGACTGACCTCGACGTGGACCCGCATCCCGCTCATGCGCGTCCCGCTCGAGCGGATCGAGTCCTGCGGGTGGGAGGACGTCTCGCCCGGACAGTGGGGTGGGTGGGGCTACCGGTTCTCCGGCCGTGGGGTCGCCTACGTGGTGCGGTCGGGGCCGGGCCTCGTGGCAAGGCTCCGCGGCGGGCAGGCACGGATGGTGACGGTGCCGGACGCTGCGGGCGGGGCCGCGGCCCTGGGCGCGCTGCTCGCCCACCGCACGCCGGCCTGACGGGGCTGCGCCGGGCCTCCCGGTCGGGGTGGTGATGCCACGAGTCTCGGGTGAGGCGACAGTCCTCGCACTGCGGAGCCCGAGAGGTGTCGCTCAGCCCGAGACTCGGGGCGAGCTCGCGCCGCAGGCGGTCAGAGGCTCGTCATGCCGCCGTCGACGCGGAACTCGGCGCCCGTCGCGTAGGACGACTCCGCGCTGGCCAGGTAGACCATGATGCCGGTGACGTCGTCGGGGGTCCCGGGGCGACCGAGGGGCGTGCGGGCGACGATCGCGGCCCGCGCCGAAGGGTCGCCCGAGATCGTCGAGACGAGCCCGGTCTCGGTGTAGCCCGGCACGACGGTGTTCGCCCGGATGCCGTCCCGCGCGTAGGCCATCGCGGTCGCGCGGACGAGCGAGTGGATGCCGCCCTTGGTCGAGGAGTAGGCGGCGAAGTCCGCACCCTCGCCGTTCAGCCCGGTGGGTGAGCCCGTCGCGATGATCGACCCGCCGCCGCCGGCCGCGAGCATCGCCCGGACGGCGTGCTTCACGGTCAGGAACGTGCCCGTCAGGTTCACCGCGACCGTGCGGTTCCAGGTGTCGAGCGAGAGGTCCGCGACCGCAGCGTCCTGGCCGAACAGTTGCACGCCGGCGTTCGCGACCACCACGTTCGGCGTCAGGTCGCGCTCCGCGAGGGCGGCGAACCCGGCCGCGACGCTGGTCTCGTCGGCGATGTCCATGGTGAGCGGCAGCGCGAGCGCGCCGGCTGCCGCTGCTGCGGTGCCCGCCGCCGTCGCGTCCCGGTCGGCGTAGACGACGCGCGCTCCCTCGGCGACGAACCGGTCCGCGATCGCACGGCCGATGCCGGAGCCCGCCCCCGTGACGAGTGCGGTCCTGTGGTCGAGTCGTGCGGTCATGCGGGGAGCTCCGTCCTGGGAGCGTCGTCGCTCTACGGACCCATCATTGCCCAACCGGTTGACCGGTGGTAGTCATGAGCCATGACTACGGTGTCGATCGGTGCGTGGCGGTTCACGCTGCGCGGTGCCGAGCTCGCCGACCTCGAGTACGACGGCGAACCGGTGCTACGGGCGATCCGCTTCGTGACGCGGGACCACGACTGGCGCACCGCCGACGACATCGTGCTCACCCAGACGCTGTCCTCCGGCCCAGGCAGCAGCGGGCGGCTCCGCATCGAGGCCAGCGCGCGCTACGACGGCACCGAGGTGCTCCGGTACACCCTCGAGGTCACCGTCGACGGCCCCATCCTGCGCGTCGACGCGACCGGCACCACGACGACGCCGTTCCGCCGCAACCGCATCGGCCTGGTCGTGCTGCACCCACCGACCCTCGCCGGCGTGCCCTTCACCGCGCGGCATCCGTCCGGCAGCGCCACCGCGGCCGCGTTCCCGACGTGGATCGCGCCGCACCAGCCGGCCCAGGACCTGTCGGGGCTGGACTGGTCGACGGGTCGGGTTGCGCTGACGCTCGACCTGGCCGGCGACGTGTTCGAGACGGAGGACCAACGGGGCTGGACCGACGCCTCGTTCAAGACCTACTCGACGCCGCTGTCCGAGCCGTTCCCCGTCGCGCTCGACGCGGGCTCCGTGGTCCACCAGTCGCTCACGTTGCGCGCGACGACGGACGATCGACCGGGAGGCACGGCCTCCCCCGCCCCGGACCTCGCGTTCCTGGACGGGCCGGCTCCCACCGCGGTGGTCGCCCCGCCGCCGACGCTCCAGCTGCTCGCTGCCTCGGCCCCGGCGGCTGCGCGCCGGGCCGACGCGCGCCCACTCGGCGTGCCGGTCCTGGTCGAACCCGTGCTCGGCGATCCGAACGTCGGGGCGGTGCTGGCGTCAGCTCGGCGCGATGCGGGTGGCGGGCCGCTCGACGTCCGGTTCGTCACCGACGACCCGGATCGACTGCGCGCCGCGATCGACGACGTGCTCGCGGGCGGGCCGGTCGTCCGCATCGGGGCGTTCGACCCGACCTTGCACGTGACGACCCCGGCGCTGCAGCAGGCCCTCCTCGATACTGCGGCGGCTGCCGGCGACCTCGAGGTCGTCGCGGGTACGCGCGCGCACTTCACGGAGCTGAACCGGACCGTCGACCTGTTCCGCGACTGGGACGGGCCCCTGACCTTCAGCGTGACGCCGCAGATGCACGACCGATCGCCCGAACAGGTGACCGAGTCGATCCGGATGCAGCGCTGGGTGGTGATGAGCGCCTCCCGGCTGGCCGCCGGCAGGGCGCTCCACGTCGGACCGGTGACGCTGCGGCCACGGTTCAACGCGGTGGCGACGTCCGCGCGCCCCGTCGTGACCGACGCGACGGTCGAGGCCGGGTACGGGCCGCAGTTCGTGGCGGACGCGACGGATCCGGCGCAGCACTCGGCGGCGGCAGCGGCGTGGTTCCGGGCGTCCGTGCGGGCGCTGACGGTGCCGGGGGTCGCCTCGATCACCCTCGCCGAAGCCTGGGGACCCCGCGGCGGGCCGCTGCCCGGGTAGCGCGTGGTGAGTACCGCGAAAGCGACAGATTCCCGCTGATGGTCGGCGGGAATCTGTCGCGTCGGCGGATCAGACGGGGTTCAGCGGCGGACGGCGTCGATCTTGAGCATCTTCGCGATGACGCTGTCGAGCTCGCTGTCGTCGAAGACCTGCTTCCAGTCCTCCTTGATGAGCTTCTCGCGGCCGTAGCCCATGGCGATGTGGCACGCGTCCGAGAACGGGTTCGAGCCGCGCAGGCCGTTGGTCAGCGCGATCCACGTGTGGCCGTAGAGCATGGCGCGGGCGGCCTCGCGGGGCACGCCGACACCGGTGACGGTCTCCTCGAGGGCATCGTTGAGGAAGTCGCCGATCATGCAGGCGATCGTCTCGACCAGGGTCGGCTCGAGCACGGCGAGCTGCTTCACGGTGACCCAGTGCACCTGGATGACGGGCGCGTACATGGTGGTGATGACGGCCTCGGCGATCGCCTTGGCGCGCTCGTCCTCGTCGCCGAGGGACTCGGACGCGTCGAAGGCCGCGATGACCTCCTGCGGAGCGGCGATGCCCCCGAAGGTGTCGTCCCACTCGGCCTTGGTGGTGCGCTCGAGGAACACCGACGGGTGGCACGGGTGCGCCACGGCGTAGTGGATGTCCTCGCGCTTGGCGAGCAGTCCGGCGTAGGCCGCGGCCGGGTCGAGCGTCAGGATGCTGGCGCCGGCCTTCATGACCGGGACGAGCTGCTCCGAGATGGTGCCGAGCAGGACGTCCGGCACGGCGAGGATGACCACGTCGGCGACCTTGGCAGCCTCGACGCTGTCGGTGAGTGACCGGCCGAGGGCCTGGATGCGCTCCTGCCCGGCGGGCGAGGCCTCGCTGTAGAGCGTCGTGTACTCGCTCTTCGCGAAGTTGTTCGAGACGCGGGTGCCCATCTTGCCGCCGGCACCGATCACGGCGACGGTGACGTCGGCCGTACCGGATCCGGCAGCGACGGTGTGGGGGGTGGTGACGGTGTCGGTCATGATTCCTTGCTCCTGATGTGCTCGATGGTGTGTTCGGTCCACGCCGCCTCGATGCGGGTGGTGGTCTGTGCGGGCGTCTCGCCCGGTCGTGGGTCGGCGCCCGCGTGCTCGTCCTGCCAGGGCAGCCAGAACTCGATGACGCGGTTGATCCCCCGGGCGTCGGGGTCGATCGCGGCGCGGATGCTGTCGTGGTCGACGACCCCGGTGCCCATCGGGACGCCGGTGTACTGGAACCCGACCCACCCCGGCGACCGGGTGAACCCGGAGTCCTTGACGTGCCAGTTGACGACGTGCGGGGCGGTCATCGCGACGACGTCGGCGGGGTGTTCGAGCCGTGCGACGGTGTTCGCCGGGTCCAGGCAGATGCCGAGGTGGTCGGAGCCGATCGCCTGGACGACCGCGACGAGGTCGGCGGTGGCCACGAACTCGTAGGTCTCGAGGGCGAGCGTCACCCCGGCTGCCTCGTAGGCGGGGAGCGCCTGACGCAGACGGCGTTCGGTCTCGGCGGCGTCCGGCTGGTCGTCGCCGCTCGTCCACATCGACCGGACGAGCGTCGCGCCGAGCATCTGCGCGATGTGCAGGTACCGGGCGAGGTGCGCCGGGTCCGTACCGCGGGTGCCGACCTCGAGCGTGAGCCCGAGGTCGGCTGCGAGCGTCCGGATCGCGGTCAGCCGGTCGTCCGACGCGGTGTCGAGCGGCAGGTGGTCGCAGATCTGGAACAGGTCGACGCCGTCGTGCGACGCGGCGTCGCGCAGGGCGTCGTCGAGGGACAGCGGTGCCGGCACACGGTCGGACATGCGCCAGGAGTAGGCGTAGGTGGAGAGGCCGAGCAGGGAGGTCACGCCGGTGCTCCGTCCTGCGTCGCGGCCAGCGCCTCGGCTTCGTCGAGGATGGTGCGGATCGCCTCGGGGTCGTGGGCGAAGCGGCCGAGGAACAGGCCACTGATACGGCCCTGTCCCCGGGTGAGCAGACCAGGCCCGGCGCTGCCGCCGTAGATGACGACCGAACCGGCGAGCTCCGGCCGGTTCGCCAGGTGCTGTTCGATGCCCGCGAGCACGGCGAGGATGTGCTCGTCGGGAGCGGGCTGCGGTGCGCCGATGGCCCAGACCGGCTCGTAGGCGGCGATGACCGGCCCGGCGAGTCCGTCGGCTACCGCCGTCGCGACGAAGCGGTCGAGCTGCGCGGTGACCTCGGCGACGGCAGCGGACGGGTCGCCGTCGGCCGCGCGGTCGGTCTCACCGATGCAGATGAGGGGACGCAGGCCGTTGCGGAAGGCGGCGTGCACCTTGCCGGCGATGTCCTGGTCGGACTCGTGGAACAGGGAGCGACGCTCGGCGTGCGCGATCTCGACCAGGTCGACCCCGACCTCGCGGAGTTCGCGGCCGGACACCTCACCCGTGAAGGCACCCTCGTCGGCCCATGCCAGGTCCTGCGCGCCGAGGAGCACCGGGGTGCGCTCGAGCACGGCGTGCACCGGCACGAGCGACGGGAACGTCGGGATGACGAAGAGTTCGACGGCGCCGGACTGCACCGCCGGGTGGGTCCGGGCGATGTCGGCCACGGCGGCAGCCCACTCGAGCGTCCGGGCGTGCCCGAAGTACATCTTGAGCGACACCCCGATCGTGATCGGGGCCGCCGCCGTGGTCGCCGGCATCAGGCGTCGGTCCCGACCGGGGCCGAACCATCGTAGGCACAGATCGCGGCGACCTTCGACGCGCTGGCGGAGGACGGGTCGAACGTGTAGCCCAACCACTCGCGAGCCATCCGGCGGGCGACCTCGACGCCGACGACCCGCTGGCCCATGCAGAGGACCTGGGCGTCGTTCGACAGGACCGAACGCTCGACGCTGAACGAGTCGTGCGCGGTGACGGCCCGGATGCCGGGGACCTTGTTCGCCGCGATCGCGACACCGAGTCCGGTGCCGCAGATCAGGATCGCGCGGTCGGCTTCACCCGACGCGACGAGTCGTGCAGCGTCGACGGCCACGTGCGGGTACGCGGTGTGCCCGTCCGCGTCGACGCCCACGTCGGTGACGCTGACCACGCGCGGGTCCTTCGCGAGGTCGGCCTTGATGATCTCCTTGTAGTCGAACCCGGCGTCGTCCGAGCCGACGACGATGCGGAACTGCTGCTCGGTCATGGGGGCTTCCTTACTTCTCGGCCAGCGTCGCGAGGACCGCGGCGGTGATCAGGGCGAACGAGATCGCGCCGGCGTCGGGGGTGCCGACCGCGTCCTCGCCGTGGGTGCGGGCGCGGCCCATCTTCGGCAGCAGGTCAGCGGTCGCGTCGGCGGCCGCCGTCGCCGCGGCGGACGCTGCCGACCAGGCGCGGACCAGGTCGTCGCCGGCCGCGACGCGGTCGGTGAGGACCTGGTCGAACGGGACGATCGCGTCGACCATGGTCTTGTCGCCGGGGACGGCGCCGAACGCGAGGACCGCCTCGGTGGCGGCGTGCACCGCGCTCTGGACCGTGGCGGCGGTCGGACGCTCGTCGTCGCCGAGGACGCGACCCAGTGCCTCCAGGGCGGCTCCCCAGATCGCGCCGGACGTGCCACCGGCCTTGTCCGACCAGGCGTCTCCGGCGATGGCCAGGACGCTCCCGGCGCCGGCGCCGCGCGTCACCGCGTCCGAAGCGGCGCGGTCCGCGGCGGTGGAGCCGCGCTGCATGCCGATGCCGTGGTCGCCGTCGCCGGCGACGGCGTCGATCCGGCCGAGCTCGTCGGCGTGGTCGTCGATGGTGGTGCGGATGGCCGTGATCGCCTCGGCGACCCGGGCGGCGGACGCCTGCGACGCCTCGGTGCCCGGCGTGACCGGTGCCTGCTCGTCCGCGGCGAGGGCCTCGGGTGCGACCGGCTGTTGCGGGACGGCACCGCCCTTGCGGTACGCGGGGCTGTCGGCTGGGGCGGCCCAGAGCTGCTCGAGTTCGTCGTCGAGCCAGAAGAGCGTCAGCGAGACGCCGGCCATGTCGAAGCTCGTGACGAGTTCGCCGACCTCGGGCTCGACGACGACGGCGCCGGCCGCCGTCAGCTTGCGTTGCACGGCGCCGAAGACGACGAAGAGCTCCTCGTACTTGACGCTGCCCAGGCCGTTGAGGATCGGGACGACGCGTGCCCCGTCGACGACGACACCGGATGGCAGCTCGGTGAGCAGCTTGTCGACGAGCAGGTCAGCGAGGCCGGACGCGGTGGGGACGTCGGCCTCGGCGATGCCGCGTTCGCCGTGGATGCCCATGCCGATGGCCATCCGGCCCTCGGGGACGGTGAAGAGTGGTTCGTCGGCACCGGGCAGGGAGCAGCCGGAGAAGGCGACGCCGAAGCTGCGCGTGCGGTCGTTGGCGCGGGTCGCGATCGCGGTGACCGTGTCGAGGTCGTCCCCGCGTTCCGCTGCGGCACCGGCGACCTTGAAGACGCAGAGGTCACCGGCGATGCCGCGGCGCTTGTGGGCTTCGGCGCTCGGGGCGGAGGCGACGTCGTCGGTCACCCGCACGGTGCGGACGTCGATCCCGCTGTCGGCCAGTGTCCGCGCCGCGGCGTCGAAGTTGAGCACGTCGCCGGCGTAGTTGCCGTAGCTCAGCAGCACCCCGCCGCCGTGCTCGGACGCCTTCGCGACCGCCGTGACCTGCTGGGCGCTCGGGCTGGCGAAGAGGTTCCCCATCGCAGCGCCGGCTGCCAGGCCGTGCCCGACGAGTCCGCCGAACGCCGGGTAGTGGCCGGAGCCACCGCCGACGACGAGCGCGACGGTCCCCTCGGGGCTGGTGGTCGAGCGGGCGACGCCGCCGTGGACCTTGCGGACCCGGGCCTGGTTCGCGGCCACGAAGCCGTCGACCATCTCGTCGGCGAAGTCGGCCGGGTCGTTGAACAGGCGGGTCATGCGTGGCTCTCCTGGGTCGTGGTCGTCGTGGCCTGCGCCGCAGCGTCGGCGTCCCGTCGTTCGTTCCGCTTGGTGTTCCGACCGAGCACGAACATCAGCACGCTCGACAGCACCATGAAGAAGCCGACGATGAACATCGGGACCTGGTAGCCGCCGGTCCACCCGCTGACGACGCCCGTGATGTACGGGGCGGCGAATCCACCGAGGTTGCCGATCGTGTTGATGAGCGCCACACCCGCGGCAGCGGCGGCACCGGTCAGGAACTGCGTCGGCACGGTCCAGAAGTTCGGCAGCGCGGCGAAGATCGCGCAGGCGGTGACCGCGATGACGGCGATCGTGGCGGCCGGGCTGTTCATGTAGAGCGCGACCGGGATGCTCAGACCACCGACGAGCGCGGGGACGGCGATGTGCCAGACCCGGACGCCACGGCGGAAGGCGTCACGCGACCAGAAGTACAGGACGACCGCGGCGGGGACGTACGGGATCGCCGTGATCATGCCCTTCTGGAACAGGTCGAACGTGGTGCCGAACTGCTCCTGGAAGCCGTCGATGATGGTCGGCAGGAAGAAGCTCAGCGCGTACAGGCCGTAGATGAAGCCGAAGTAGACCGCGGCGAGCATCCAGACGCGGCCGGAACCGAACGCCGCACGGAGACCGCCCTTGGCGTGCCCGTCTCCCCCGCCCTTGGCCTTGTTCTCGGCGGCGAGGGCACCCTCGAGCCACAGCTTCTCGTCCTCGTCGAGCCACTTCGCCTGCGACGGCTTGTCCTTGAGCACGAAGAGGCACAGGACGCCGACGATGATCGCCGGGATCGAGACGCACAGGAACATGAAGCGCCAGCCGGCCAGGCCGCCGAGCATGCCCTCGTGGGTCATCAGCCAGCCGGCGAGCGGGGAGCCGATGACGCTCGTCAGGGGCTGGGCCAGGTAGAACAGCGCGAGCATCTTGCCGCGGTGCCGGGCGGGCACCCACGTCGACAGGAACAGGATCGCGCCGGGGAAGAAGCCGGCCTCGGCGATGCCGAGCAGGAAGCGCAGCCCGACGAGCTGCGGGTAGTTCTGCACCCACGTGAAGAGCAGCGAGACGATGCCCCACGTGATCATGATGCGCGCGAGCCAGATGCGCGCGCCGAACTTGTGCAGCGCCAGGTTGGAGGGCACCTCGAGCACGAGGTAGCCGATGAAGAACACGCCGGAGGCGAACCCGAACTGGGCGGCGGTCAGACCGAGGTCCGCCTCCATGCCGTTCGGGGCCGCGAAGGAGATCGCGGTGCGGTCGAGGAAGTTGATGAAGAACATCAGTGCCACGAACGGCACGATGCGGATCGCGATCTTGCGGATGGCCGTCTTCTCGACGACCGAGGTGGGGATGCCTCGCGTGGCGGGGATGTCCACGATGACTCCTGCTCGGTGGGGGTGGTACGACTCCGACCCGTGCTGCTGCGCCCGGACGGAGCGGGCGCATCGGTGCGCCTGGTCCAGTGTGCGGACTCGAATCCAACTTGTCAACCGGTTGACCAAACCATTGCGAGTGCCTCGAAGCCCAACCGGTTGACCGAACGGTACGCTCACTGCATGCCCGCGTTCAGCCCGGACGACCCCCTCAACATCCGACTCGAACTCGAGTCCGTGCCCGCGGGGTCGCCCGCCTCCGAGGTCGCCCGACAGCTCGTGTCCCTGCTCACCGCGGGTGAGCTGGCCCCCGGTTCGCGACTGCCGTCCGAGCGGATCCTGGCCGAACGGCTCGGGGTCGGACGCTCCGCGGTGCGCGAGGCCCTGGCGGCCCTCGAGATCCTGGGCATCGTGCAGATCCGCCCCGGCTCGGGCACGTACCTGCAGGGCGGCACCTCGGACCTGCTGCCGACGACGCTGTCGTGGGGCCTCATGCTCGCGTCGAACCGCACCCGCGAGCTGCTCGAGGTCCGGTCGTCGCTCGAGCGCACGGTCGCGATACTCGCCGCGCAGCGCGCCACGCCCGAGCAGGTCGCGGAGCTCGGCGAGTACCTCGTCCGGCAAGAGGCCACGCTCGACGACCCCGAGGCCTTCATCGACGCCGACGTCCGCTTCCACGTCCTGCTCGCCCGGGCCGCGGGGAACGACGTGCTCGGCGACCTGCTGCAGAGCCTGCGGTCGATGCTCAGCGTGTGGGTCGGCCGCCGTGTGCAGACCCGCCAGGCCACCGAGGCCGCCTACGACGAACACCGCGCGATCTACGAGGCGCTCCGGGCCGGCGACGTGCCCGCCGTGCAGCGGGCGATGGACGAGCACATGGCCACGGCGAGCGCCCGCATCGAGAACGCGGAGCCCATCCCTCCCGCCGAGTAGCGGGGCGCGCGGCGCGTGCGCGGCGCGTGCGCGGGGCGCGCGGGGCGTGCGCTTCGTGAGCAGAAATGGTCGGGTCCGTGACGGCGACCCGACATCTTCTGCTCACGATCGGGCGGCCGGGAGGCGCGGTGCGGGCCCGGCTCGCACCGTGCGATGTTGCCGGGGCGGCAACAGGGCTTGGGTCGGGCCCGGTAGGGGCGCTGGAGTGGGCAGATGCATGCACACGAGACCACCACCGATGGCGTCGGCTCCCCCACCGCCTCGGCCCGCGACTGGTGGGAGCAGCGGTACGCCGAGCGGGACGGGATCTGGTCGGGCCGGGTGAACGCGGTGGTGGCCGACGTCGCCGGGGTGCTGCCGACGGGGCGTGCGCTCGACCTCGGCTGCGGTGAGGGCGGCGACGTCGTCTGGCTCGCCGAGCAGGGTTGGGACGCGCTGGGGGTCGACCTGTCGGTGACGGCGATCGAGCGCGGTTCGCGGGAGTCCGTGTCGGCCGGGGTCGAGGAACGGGCCGCGTTCGTCGCCGCCGACCTCGCCACGTGGGAGACGGCTGCGCGCTTCGACCTGGTGACGGCATCGTTCCTGCAGTCGTGGCCGGTGGAGATCCCCCGCGCAGAGATCCTGCGGCGGGCGACCGGGTTCGTCGGCGTCGGCGGGCACCTGCTCGTGACCGCGCACGCTGCCCCACCGCACGACGACCTGCCGGCAGAGCTGCGGGAGTACCGGTTCCCGACGCCCGACGAGGACCTGACGGCCCTGCAGCTCGACGGCTCGTGGGACGTCGTCGCCGCCGAACTCCGGCCGCGCACCGCGACGGCTCCCGACGGCGACCCGCACGAGGTCCTCGACAGCGTGGTGCTGGTCCGCCGCGCGCGCTGACGACGGCTGCAGCGCCGGACGGTCAGCGCGGGAGCGGGACCGCGGCGTCGAACGCCTGCACGACGCGGGCCACCACCTGGGCGGGCGGGGTGTCCCAGATCGCCTGGTTGAAGAGCTCGACCTCGACGTCACCGGTGTACCCGGCAGCGACCACCGCGTCCGTCACCGGCCCGAAGTCGACGTGGCCGTCGCCCGGGTAGCCCCGCGACAGCAGCGGGTCCGCCGCGATCGGGGTAGTCCAGTCGCACACCTGGTACGAGGCGATCCGCCCGGCTGCCCCGGCGCGGGCGATCGACCCCGCGAGCGCCGGGTCCCACCACACGTGGAACGTGTCGACCACGACCCCCACGGCAGCCGCCGGGAACGGCGCCGCCAGGTCGATCGCCTGCGCGAGCGTCGACACCACGGCACGGTCTGCGGCGTACATCGGGTGCAGCGGCTCGACGGCGAGCTGGACACCGGCGTCGAGGGCGTGCGGCACCAGGTCGGCGAGCGCATCGGCCACCCGGCCCCGGGCGTCGGCCAGGTCGCGCGACCCCTCGGGCAGTCCCCCGGCGACGAGCACGAGCACGGGCGCCGAACCGGGTGCTCCGGCCGCGGCGAGGGCGGCGGTCTCGTCGATCGCGCGGCGGTTGTCGTCGAGCGCCCGCTGCCGCGCGGTGCCTGGCGGGAGCGTGAAGAAGCCTCCGCGGCAGTGCGACGACACCCGGAGCCCGGAGTCCTCGACCATCCGGACGGCCTCGGCGAGACCGACCTCGGCCACGGGCCCCCGCCAGGTGCCGATGGCTCCGACGCCGGCCCCGGCCACGGTGTCGAGCGCCTGCCGGAGCGACGCGTACTTGATCGTCGCCTGGTTGACCGACAGCCGCGGATGCGGCGCAGCGCCGGCGGACCGGACCGGCGTGACGGCGTCCGCCGCGGTCGTCACGCGACCACCTCGGCGACGGTGCGGTCGGCGGTGGGTGATCCGGGCCTCCCGGTCGGCCGTGTCTCCACGTCGGCCACCGCGAGCAGCGCGTGCCAGCGCGAGGCGGCGAGGTCCGGGTGTTCGAGGGCGCCGCAGGCGTTCGCGAGCCGGATGGTCTCGGACAGGTGCGGCAGGGAGCGGCCGGCGTGCTGGCCGCCGACCATCTGGAAGGCGGGCTGGTGGCCGTTCAGCCAGGCGAGGAACGCGATGCCGGTCTTGTAGTGCCAGGTCGGGGCACTGAAGACGTGGCGGGAGAGCGCCTCGGTGGGGGCGAGGAGGGTGCGGTAGGCGGTCTCGTCGGGCAGGGCCTGGACGGCGGCGGAGGCGATGGGGGCGACGGCGGCGAAGGCGCCGAGGAGGGCGTCGGAGTGGGCGCGGCCGTCTCCCGCTACGAGGTCCACGTAGTGGAAGTCGTCGCCGGTGAACATCCGGGCGGTCGCGGGCAACTGGGAGCGGAGGGCGACCTCGGCGCGGGCGTTCAGCAGGCTCATCTTGATGCCGGAGACCTTCGGCCCGGCGTCGCGCATGATGTCGAGCACGGTGTCGGGGCCCTGCTGCCCGCCGAAGTAGCCGGCGAGGGCGGGGTCGAAGGCCTCCCCCAGCCAGTGCAGGACGACGGGGGCGCTCGCGCGCTCGATGACCCGGCCGTAGACGCGGCGGTAGGTGCTGGCGGCGGCGTTGCTGCTGGGGCTGTCGCGGTCTGCGCGCTGCGCGAGTCGGGCCAGGTGGCGGCTGGCCATCAGGACGACGCCGGCGCCGGCGTCCTCGGCGTGGTGGAGCTGGGCGACGTAGGCGTCGACGACCTGCTGCTCGGCGGGCAGGTCGTCCCCGTCGTCCGGGAGGTCGTCGGTGTTCACGCCGACGACGATGCGGCCGCCGACGGAGTGCGCCTCGCGGGCGCTGCGGGTGATCAGCTCACGCGTCGCGGCCGGGTCGAGGCCCATGTTCCGCTGCGCGGTGTCCATCGCGTCGGCGACGCCGAGCCCCCACGACCACAGGTGGTGGCGGAACGCGAGGGTGGCGTCCCAGTCGAGGTCGGCCGGGGCGCCGGGCGTGTTGTCGGCGGCGGCGCGCGGGACCACGTGGGCCGCGGCGTAGACGAGGCGCTCGGTCAGGGGCGCGGTGGGCTTGGCGGCGGCCGTGACCGCCGGCTCGTGCAGGGCCGTCCGACTGGTCGTGCCGTCGGGGGCGAGGAGGGTGAGGTCGGTCATGCGCGTGCTCCGACCGTTTCGGTGTGCTGGGCGACCTCCGGTGTCTCGACCTGGAGCCGCGGCTCGGCCCCCGTGGGCAGGTGCAGCTCCGGCAGGTCCACGCGTCGACCCTCGGCGCTGGACCGCAGGCCGGCCTCCGCCAGCGCCACGCCGCGGGCACCGGAGAGCAGGTCGTAGGGGTGCGGGCGGCCGGCGACCAGGTCCTGCAGGAAGTCCTCCCACTGGGCGCGGAACCCGTTGCCGAACACCTCGTTGTCGGGGACCTCGAGCCACTGCGCCTTGTAGTCGCGGTCGTCCTTAAGGTCGGGGTTCCACACCGGCTTCGGCGTCGCCGTCCGGGGCTGGATGCGGCAGCCGAACAGCCCCGCGACGGCGCTGCCGTGGGTGCCGTCGACCTGGAACTCGACGAGCTCGTCGCGGTCGACCCGGACCGCCCAGCTCGAGTTGATCTGCGCCGTGATGCCGCCGGCCAGGTCGAAGACCCCGTAGGCGGCGTCGTCCGCGGTCGCCGGGTACTCGTGGCCCTGCTCGTCGGTGCGCTGCTCGATGTGGGTGACGGCGCGGGCGTACACGGACTCGACGCGGCCGAACAGCTGCTCGAGCACGTAGTTCCAGTGCGGGAACATGTCGACGACGATCCCGCCGCCGTCCTGCTGCCGGTAGTTCCAGCTCGGGCGCTGTGCGGTCTGCCAGTCCCCCTCGAACACCCAGTAGCCGAACTCGCCGCGGACGCTGAGGACCTTCCCGAAGAAGCCGGAGTCGATCAGGCGGCGGAGCTTCCGGAGGCCCGGCAGGTAGAGCTTGTCGTGCACGACGCCGTTCGGCACCCCGGCCTCGGCGGCCAGGCGGGCGAGCTCGAGCGCTTCCGAGGAGGTCTCGGCGGTCGGCTTCTCGGTGTAGACCGCCTTGCCGGTAGCGATCGCCTTGCGCAGGGCGTCGGCACGGGCGCTCGTGACGGCGAAGTCGGCGAAGACGTCCCAGCGCGGGTCGGCGAGGGCGGCGTCGAGGTCGGTCGTCCAGTGCTCGAGGCCGTGGCGGATGGCGATCTCCTCGAGCTTCGCGGCGTTGCGGCCGACCAGGATCGGTTCGAGCTGCACGCGGGAGCCGTCCGGCAGCCGGAGTCCGCCGTCCTGTCGGATGGCCAGGATCGACCGGACGAGGTGCTGGCGGTAGCCCATGCGTCCGGTGACGCCGTTCATGATGATGCCGATGGTGCGCGTGGTGGTCAACGCGTGCTCCCTTGCTCGCTGTGGCCTGCTCTCCGCGTGGTGGAAAGCGCTTGCCCGGAACCGTACACCACGCCCGGCGCGCTGCAGTAGTACCCGAACACGAACGCACACGCGCGGCCGGGCCCGGCGTGGGCTGCGGCTGCTGCGGCCCGCGCCCGAGGTTCCGAAATCTTGGAGTCTCGGGGCGCTGAGCGGCATTCCGTGGAACCTCGACGCCGGACCCGCGGCATGTTGTGGAACCTCGGCGCCCCGGGCGTCGGCGTGTCGTGCGACGCTCCGCATGCGCCGCTGGCCGATGGGGACCGCCTGGGACGCCCCCGACCGCGCCATCCGAGGTTCCGAGATCTCGGAACCTCGGCGCGCCAGGCGGCACTCCGTGGAACCTCGGCGCCGAACCCGCGGCATGTTGTGGAACCTCGACGTCCGGGCGTCGGCGTGTCACGCGCCCTCGAGCCCGACCGGCCGCAGGCGCCGCACTCAGTGAGCAGAAAAGGTCGAGTGGCGGGGCCGGACCCGACCCTTTCTGCTCACGAAGCGCCCGCGAAGCGCCCGCGAAGCGCCCCGCCGCGCTACCGCGCCGTGCTCGCCCGCAGCACGACCTCGCCGTCGATGGCACCGTCGGCCTCGAGCCCCAGGGCCCGCCGCACCGCCCGCTCCCCGATCTCCTCCAACGGGAGCCGCACCGTGCTGAGCGCCGGCACGACGTCGGCGAGCATCTGCACGTCGTCGAACCCCGCGACGCCGACGTCCACCCCGGGGACGAGCCCGCGCTCCCGGATCGCCGCGACCGCCCCCACCGCCATCAGGTCGGTGACCGCGAACACGCACCGCGGCAACGCCCACGAGCCTCCCGCCGCCCGGTCGAGCAGGGTCACCATCGCCTGGTACCCGCCGTCGCGCGTGAACGCCGAGGGTACCACCGAGTCATCGGGCACCCGGATGCCGTGCGCGGCGAGCCCGGCGACGAAGCCCTCGACCCGCGCGTGCGCCGTCGCCAGGTCCGGGTCGCCGGACAGGACGGCGAAGGAGTCGTGCCCCTGCTCGACCAGCGCACCCGCAAGGGCCGCGGCACCGCTGAGGTTCCGGATGACGACCCCGTGCACGCCGGGGACCCCTGCCGCGGCACCGTCGAGGTCGGACACGAGCGCGGACACCCCGGCGCCGGCGGCGACGAGTGCGCCGACGGCAGCTGCGGAGTCCGACGCTCCCGACGTCTGCCCGGCACCGAGTCGACGACTCACGGCGAGTACCACTGCCCGCGGCCGGAGTCCGGCGACGACGCCGAGCACCGCGGCCTCGCGCGAAGGATCCCCGCCGGTCGAGGTGATCGTCACCACGAGCCCGGCGTCGTCGGCAGCCCGGATCGCCCCCGCGGCGATCGCGGCGAAGTAGGGGTCGGCGATGTCGCCGACGACGAGCGCCAGGGTCGTGGTGGTCCCGCGAGCGACGGCCTGCGCCTGCACGTTGGCGGTGTACCGGAGCTCGTGGGCGGCGGCCTGCACCCGGTCCACCGACTCCGGTCGGACCTTCCGCGTGCTGCCGTTCAGCGCCCGCGAGGCGGTCGCGAGCGACACGCCTGCGAGCTCGGCCACGTCGGCCAGGGTGACGGTGCCTCGCTCGGGCATGTCGTGCCTCCAGTCCGGTCCGCGCTGTGCGCGGTCTGTGGCGAGGATAGCGATTTCCCGGGAGGCCCGACCAGCGTCCGCGCCGTCGGCGCGGCCTTCCGAGACGGCTGGTCACATTGTCAGAACATCGCGCAGGAAAGCGCTTGCCATGAGCGCTCACGTCGTGTAGACCTGGGGTCCTCGGCCGAGACACCCCGAACGCTCGCCCACGGCAGACGCCAGTGGTCCCGAACGAAAGCAGTGACGATGAAGTCATCCAAGAGAATGCTCGCGCTCGCCGGCGGCATCGCCGCACTGGCCCTGTTGAGCGGCTGTGCCTCCGGCAGCTCCGGCGACGGCGGCAAGGTCGATCAGCTGACCTTCTGGCTCTCCACCTCCACCGCGCAGGAGAAGGGCTACCAGGACCTCGCCACCGCGTACGAGGAGAAGACCGGCGTCACGGTCAAGATCGTGAACCTGCCGTACGACGGACTGCAGACCAAGCTCCGCGAGTCCGCCCAGGCGAACTCGCTGCCCGACGTCGTGCGCGCCGCCGGCATCGACCCGATCTGGACCGGCAAGACCGTCGACCTGGCCTCGATCGTCGACGACGACGCGAACAAGATCGACCAGGACATCATCGCGAAGGACGACGACGGCAAGGTCACCTCGATCCCGTCCGATGTCACCGCCGCCGGCCTGTTCGTCAACAAGTCGCTGTTCGAGAAGGCCGGCGTCGACTACCCGACCGACCCCGCGAAGGCGTGGACCTGGGACGAGTTCCTCACGGCCGCCGACAAGGTGAAGGCGAAGACCGGCGCGAAGTACGACATGGTGTTCGACTCGTCGCCGTCGCGTCTGCGTGCCTACATGTTCACCAAGGGCACCGACTTCATGCAGCAGGAGAAGGACGGCTCCTTCCCGACCGACGCGAAGACCGTCGACGCACTGCAGGACTTCGCCGACATGAACGACGACTCGGTCATGCCGAAGTCGGTGTGGACGAGCGGCCAGGACCCGAACGCCCTGTTCAAGAGCGGTCAGGTCGTCGCGTACTTCTCGGGCGTGTGGCAGTCGTCGGACTTCGCGTCGAACATCACCGACTTCGACTGGGCGAGTGCCGCCACCCCGGCCGACCCGACCCACGCCACCGAGATCAACTACGGCGGGAACATCGTCGGCTTCGAGAACTCGGACGCCCGCGGTGCCGCCGCGAAGAAGTTCATCGACTACATGTACGACCCGACGAACTACGCGAAGCTCGTGACGACGAACGGCTTCCTGCCGGTCGAGACCGGGCTGGACATCCAGTACCCGTTCGAGTCCCAGGCAGCGAAGGACTCCTTCGCGCTGTACCAGAAGGAGATCGACGCAGCCGACCCGATCTCGAGCTCCTACGCCAAGGAGAGCGCGAAGTGGGCGGTCGAGGGCAAGGAACTCGGCACCGATCCCACCACCGCCGAGGTCGGCAAGCTCATCAACGGGCAGCAGTCGGCCAAGAAGACCCTCGAGACGATCACGAAGTACTACGAGGAGCACGTCGGCTGACGGAACGGGGCCGGGCGCGCGCGTCCGGCCCCGCTGTCTCTCCTTCCACAGCAGCACCACGTCGAACGAAGAGGATCATCGTGAGCATCCCCACCGCAGCCGGTGACGTGCAGACCGCCGTCCCCACCCCGGTGCCGCCCCGCCGGCCCGGAGCCGCGAAGACGACGAAGCGACGCCGCTCCGGCGTCAGCAAGCCCGTCCTCGCCCCGATCCTGTTCGTGAGCGTCAACGCCGTCCTGTTCGTCGTGTTCTTCGTGTGGCCCGCCGTCATCGGCCTCGGCTACTCGTTCACCGACTACAACGGCGTCGTCGACCCGAAGTTCATCGGGTTGGCGAACTACTTCGAGCTGTTCGCCGACGACACCTTCTACGCAGCCCTCGGGCGCACCTTCCTCTACGCGATCGTCGCCGTCCCGCTCGGCTTCGTCCTCGCACTGTCGATGGCGCTGATGCTGACGAGCCCGGCGGCGAAGGGCCGGAGCGTCGCCCGCATCGTGTTCTTCGTGCCGTGGCTCATCTCCCCGATCGTCACCGGTGTGATCTGGCGGTGGATGTTCGGCGAGAACTTCGGCCTGGCGAACTTCGTCATCGAGTCCCTCGGTGGCAAGGCCGTGCCGTGGCAGTCGAACGCCGACCTCTCGCTGCTCGTGGTGGTCTTCGCCACCGCGTGGGCCGGAGCCGCCTTCAACATGCTGCTGTTCGTCGCTGCGATCCGGAACGTGCCGCAGTCCTACTACGAGGCGGCGTCCCTCGACGGGGCTGGCGCCTGGCACCAGTTCCGGTACATCACGCTGCCGAGCATCGCGCCGACGTCGTTCATCGTGATCCTGTTGTCGTCGCTCGGGGCGTTCAAGGAGTTCGCCACCATCCAGGCGCTCAACGGCGGCGGACCCGGCACCGACAACAACCTGCTCGTGCAGTACATCTACACGAACGGGTTCCAGAACGCCCACATCGGCTACGCGAGCGCGGCGTCGATGGTCCTCATGCTCATCCTCATGGCCATCGCGCTCATCCAGCTGGCCGTGAACCGTCGGACGGAGGCCCGTCGATGACCGCCACCCTGCCCAGCGGCCCCGGCGCACCCGCAACCGACGACACGACCAAGAGCAAGAGCACGCGCACGCGCACGACCAAGGCCAAGCGCCTGGACGGCCCGCCTCGTCCCAAGGCCATCGCCGCCACCGCCCTGCTCTGGGTCTTCATCATCGCCTTCGGCTTCCCGGTCCTCTGGTTCGTGCTGAGCGCCTTCAAGCCCGGCGGCGAGCTGTTCTCGTACCCGCTGACCCTGCTGCCGAAGAACTGGTCGGTCAGCGGCTTCACCGAGGCGTGGGCGAGTTACGACTTCGCCCGCTACTTCGGCAACACCGTCATCGTCGCGCTGGTCACCACCGTGCTCACCGTGCTGGCGAGCGCCGCCACCGGCTACGCCCTGGCGAAGTACGACAACAAGTGGCTCAAGGTCTTCTTCGTCTGCATCCTGGCGACGACGATGCTGCCGACCGAGGTCATCCTCGCGCCGACGTTCATCGTCATCCGCGACCTCGGCATGTACGACTCGTTGGCCGGCATCATCGTGCCGTCGGTCATCACCGCCACCGGCATCTTCATGTTCCGGCAGTTCTTCATCACGGTGCCCGACGACCTGGTCGAGGCCGCGCGCATCGACGGTGCGAGCGAGTTCGGGATCTTCTGGCGGATCATGCTGCCGATCTCCCGGCCGATCATGCTGACGCTCGCGATCTTCTCGTTCCAGTGGCGGTGGAACGACTACATCTGGCCGCTGCTGGTGCTCAACGACCCCCACCAGTTCACGATCCAGATCGCACTGCAGAGCATCGTCGGGGCAGAGAACGTCAACTGGACCGTCCTGCTCGGTGCCTCGGTGATCTCGATCATCCCGCTCGTGCTCATCTACCTGGTGTTCCAGAAGTACGTGAACGGCGCGGACCTCAACGCGGGACTCAAGGACTGATGGGGTTCCTCGACGCGGTCGGCCCGGCCGCGGACGCCGCCGTCGCGCGCCTCCGGCTCGCCGACGACGATCCGGCTGCGCTGCAGCACCGCGAACTGATGGCGCGTGCCCTCACCCTGGTCGGGGCGTGGGTCCGGAACGAGCGGACGGGAGGCCCCGATCGCCTTCCCGACGACGACCTCGCCACCGCGCACGGCTGGGTCCGGCACCTCGCGGCCCGGCAGTCCCCCGGCGGCACGTTCATCGGCGGCGACAACGTGCTCTCCCCGCCGGACTCGGCGTTCACGGTGAACGACGTGTGCGACGCCCTCGAGCTGCTCGCACCGTACCGGGCGTCGGTCCCGGTGGCCGCGGTGCTCGCCGACGACCTCGACCGGATCGTGCACCGTGCGACGCCGGCGCTGCTCACCGGTGGCGTGCACACGCCGAACCACCGGTGGGAGGTCTCGGCCGCCCTCGCCCGGGTCCACCGACTGCACCCGGCACCAGCGCTGGTCGCGCGGATCGAGGAGTGGCTCGCCGAGGGCGCGGACATCGACGCCGACGGGCTGTGGTCCGAGCGCAGCCCGAACTACGCGGCGGCCGTCTCGTGCCCGTCGTTCCTCGTCCTCGCCTCGGTGCTCGACCGGCCGGAGCTGCTCGACCCCGTCCGCCGGTCCCTCGACGCCACCCTCGCGCTGCTGCTGCCCGACGACACCGTCGAGACCGTCCAGTCCCGCCGCCAGGACCAGTCGCAGGCGTTCGGCATCGGCGCGTTCGCGCCTCTGCTCTGGCACCTGGCCGTGCTCGACGACCGCGCCGACCTCGCCGCCGTCGCTGCACGGGCCGCCGTCGCGGACATGTGGCATCCTGGTGCGGTCGCCGCCCGCGCGATGACGGATCCGCTGCTCGCCCGTCCGTTGCCCGTCGGTGCGCCGCTCGAACCGGCCGTGCACTCCTTCGCCGACGCCCGGCTCGTGCACGTCCGCGAACAGGACCGCAGCGTCGTCCTGTTCGCCGGCTCGGACGTGCCGTCGCAGGGCCACGTCCGATCGGGCCTGGCGAACAGCCCCACGTTCCTGCGGGTCTTCGCCGGCTCGGTCGCGCTGTCCGACGTCCGGCTGTCGCGCGAGTTCTTCGGGCTCGGACCGTTCCGTCCGACGTCGCTGGAGTCCCTCGGCGACGGGCGGTACCGACTCGTCGAGACCGTGTCCGCGGGGTACCACCAGCCCTTGCCCGCCGCGGCTCGACGGACCGACGGCGCCTACGCGCTCGGTGACGAGGACCGGTTCTCGGCGTCGATGTCCTTCGGCTCGCGCGCGGCCGACACCGTCTCCCTCACCACGACGGTCGACGTCACCACCACGCCGGACGCGGTCTCGCTCGACGTGACGACCGAGGGCGCCGACGTGCCGTGGTCGCTCCAGCTGACGTTCCGCGGCGGGGGTACGTTCACGGGTGTGAGCACCGACGCCGCGACCGGGGAGACCGTCCTCACCGAGGGGACCGGCACCTACCGTGTCGGCGACGAAGCCGTGTCCTTCGGGGCCGGCAACGGCGGCGGCCCGACCCAGCCGGCGTTCTACACGCCCGGACAGGACTACGCGTTCCTCGGCGGCACCGACCGACCGGACGGCGAGCACGTCCACGTGACCGGGCGCTCCCCCGGCACGACGCGCATCACGATCGGTACCGCTCGATGACCCTGCCCGGCGTGGTGCTCGTCGGTGCGCGTGGGTACGGCCTGCACCACCGGGCGAACATCGACCGGCTCGTCGCCGCGGGGGTCTGCACGCTGACCGCCGTCGTCGACCCCACGCTGGGCACCACCACCACCGACGACGGCGCGGTCGTCGTGGCCGACGTCGTGGCAGCGCGCGACCACGGCCCGGTCGACGTCGTCGTCATCGCTGCCCCGATCGCCGCGCACCTGCCACTGGCGCTCGCTGCCCTCGAGGCCGGTGCCGACGTCCTGCTCGAGAAGCCCCCGGTGACCACCCGCGACGCGCTCGACACCCTGCTCGACGCCGAGCAGCGCACCGGCCGCGTCGTGCAGGTCGGGTTCCAGAGCCTCGGGTCCGAGGCGCTGCCGGCGTTCCGTGACGGGTCGCTCGTCGGTCCGGTCCGGTCCGCTGCGGCCGTCGGCACGTGGACGCGGAACCAGGCGTACTGGGACCGCTCCGCGTGGGCCGGACGGCGTCGGGTCCAGGGCGTCGACGTCCTCGACGGCGTCGTGACGAACCCGCTCGCCCACGCGGTCGCGACGGCCCTGGCGCTCGTCGGCTGCCGTCGGGCGTCCGACGTCAGGCGCGTCGAGGTCGAGCTGTTCCGGGCGAACGACATCGAGGGCGACGACACCTCGGCCGTCCGGGTCACGACCAGCGCCGGGCTCGAAGCCACCGCGGCCCTGACCCTCTGCGCTCCGTCCGAGGTCCTGCCGACCGTTCGGGTCCGCGGCACCGCCGGGAGCGCCGTGCTGCACTACACGGCCGACGAGGTCACCGTCGGCGACACCACTCGGACCGTCGGCCGGACGGACCTGCTCGAGAACCTGCTCGCCCACCGGTCCCGCGGGGACGATCTGCTCGTCCCCCTGGTCTCCACGGGTGCGTTCGTCGAGGTGCTCGAGGCCGTTCGTGCCGCCGAGCCCGTCCGCATCGACCACCCCTGGGTGACGTGGGAGGGCGAGGGGCCTGCCCGTCGTCCGCTCGTCGCCGACGTCGAGGCGATCGTCGACCGCGCCGCCGACGCACGAGCGTTGTTCTCCGAGGTCGGCGCGCCCTGGGCCCACACCGCCCGCGACGAGGTGCTGCAGGTCCTGCGCGTCGACGGGGCCCCGGTGGCCACGGAACTCGACGGCTCCGGGACCATCGCGACCTCGTCGCCGCGTCCGTACCTGCACCCGGTGCGGACCCTCGGCGGCACCGTCCTGAGCGCCGACCACCCGGCCGACCACGACTGGCACTGCGGCGTCGGGGTCGCGATCCCGGACGTCGACGGCGTGAACTGCTGGGGCGGCCGCACCTACGTGCACGGTCCGGGCTACGTCTGGCGCGACGACCACGGCCGCGTCGACGTCGTGCGCGCCGAGCAGCACCCCGCTCCGCACGGTGGCGGCACGGTCCAGGAACTCGTCTGGCGCGGGCCCGACCACACGGTCGTCCTGCACGAGGACCGCACACTCGCCTGGCGCGCCGTCGACTCCGGGTGGGAACTGACCTGGTCGTCGTCGTTCCGAACCCCCGGCGACGCCGTCGTGCACCTCGGCGGTCCGGGCAGCAACGGCCGGATCGGTGCCGGGTACGGCGGGTTCTTCTGGCGCTTCGCCGACTGCACCGACGTGGTCGTCCGAACCGCTGACGCGCAGGGCGAGGCGGCGGTGCACGGCTCGGTCGCGCCCTGGGTGGAGTGGTCCGCGGTGTTCGAGGGAGCGCCTGCGACGATCCGGCTCGAAGCGCTCGACCACCGCGATCCCTGGTTCGTCCGGGCCGCCGAGTACCCGGCGATCGGTTCGGCCCTCGCCTGGCGTGCGCCGGCGCTCGTGCACCCCGGCGTCCCGCTCGTCCGGTCCTTCCGCGCGACCATCACCGACGGTGCGACGCCGGGCGGCAATACGCTGGACGGATGAGCACCGCAGACTGGGAAGCCCGCGTCGCCGCACTCTGGGCCGACGACACGATCGACGACCAGCAGCGCATCGACCGCATGCGCGAACTCGCCGACGCTGCGCCGCACCCGGCCCTCGGCGCGTTCGAACTCGGCGGCGCGAACGACTCCGGCGGCCACGAGGCCGAGGCCGACGTCCACTACGCAGCCGCCACCGCCGCGGGACTCGCCGACGTCGATCCCGCCCGTGCAGCGCAGATGGTCGTGCAGCACGCCTCGACCCTGCGGAACCTCGACCGTGTCGACGAGGCCATCGCGATGCTCCGCGACGCCCCGGAACACCCGTCCACCGGTGCCGCGCCGAAGGTGTTCCTCGCGCTCGCCCTGCACAGCGCGGGCCGTCACGACGAGGCGCTCCGTGTCGCGATCGAGGCCGTCGAACCGACACTCCCCCGCTACCACCGCTCGGTCCGCGCCTACGCGGCGGCCCTCACCGAATGAACTGCACGAGCCGGGCGGCGGTGACGACCCGGCTCGCGGGGACGCGGACGTCCCTCCCCGTCCGGTCGCGACACCCGAATCGCGGCGGGACGAGCTGCGGGGCAGGACAGGAAGGAAGCGTCGACGCTCGACTGAGGCCCAGAGAGGCGCTCCCTCCCCACGGGCCGATCGTGCTTCGACCACTTGCGGATTCGGGTTCCGTTACCTCGCACAGCATGCGCCTGCGCGGTCTGAACCGATAGGGGCAGTGCCCGATCAGCCGGGATCGGCGGTCAGGCGTTCCGTCGCTGCAGCGCTTCTGCAGCCTTGCCGAGCAGCCAGTTGACGGCCCAGCCCAGCACGCCGATGACCGGCAGTGCCAGGATCACGAGCGTCCAGAGGACCTTGACCACGAGCGTGCGCCGACGGTCACGCCAGACCTGCACGAGCGCGAGGACCTCGAGGGCCAGCATCAGCAGGAGCACAATCACGTGCGACTCGGACAGGTCCATGAACACAGTGCAATCCCTCCGTGGCGGCCGCTGCCGCGCAACGAACCGACAGTAGGGCCGACGCCGCCGCCCACGCCACCTCCCGTCCAGGTGTCACCGAGCCACCGTTCCCGCACCCGCAATGCCCCCCCGCTCCCGCGAACGGGCGAAATACCCCGGCCGGCCGGCTCCTCACCCCGGCATTTCGCCCGCTCGCGCGAACGGGCACTCGTATTCCACCGGATGCATGCGAGTTGCGGCATGCGACCGCGAGCGGGCGAAATGCCCGGGTCGCGGGGCGCGCAACCCCGGTATTTCGCCCGCTCGGCGTCCAGCGCGCGCCGATCGGGCGAGCGGGCAGCCCGGCGGGAGGCACGCGGGCGGGCAGGCAGGCAGGCGTCCGCGGGCGGGACCGACGTACGAGACGCGACCGTAGGGCGGACGGGAGGCGCGGGGCGGGCCCGCACCGGGCCTCCCGTCCGTCAGCGGCAACCGTCTAGGGCCGCGCGCCCTCCTGCGGGACCGCCTGCGCGACCGGCAGCGAGTCGCTCGTCGTGCGGAGCGACTCCTGCCGGATCTCGAGCTGCGTGACCGCGAGGGCGGCCAGGTCGTGCAGGTTGGCGAGGTCGGCTTCGGTCGCCTGCCGCGGCTTCGTGTCGAGCACCGCGAGGGTGCCGATCGGGACGCCGTCGTGCCGCACGAGCGGCACGCTCACGTAGAACCTGATGCCGAGCGCGCCGGTGACGAGCGGGCTGTGCTGCATGTCGGGGTGGATCGACCCGTCCGGGATGACGACGGGGACCGCGACGGGCGCGAAGCCGTTGCCGAAGTTGATGTTGCGCGCTGCTTCGTCGACGCCCTCGGCGATGTACGACTGCGACCAGGCGCGGTCCTCGTCGAGCACCTCGACCAGGGCGATGGGCGCGTCGAACAGGCGGGCGGCCATCGCGGTGGTGCGGTGCAGGGCCTCGTCGGGCAGGGTGTCGAGCGTCGCCGGGCGGGCCGTGTCGGCGTCGGCTCGCGGCGCACCGGCAGCGGCGGTCGGAGCCGCGGCCGTGGTGTCCACGACGTGGTCGGTGCCGGCGGTCTCGGTCATGACGACGTCGCGCAGCATCGTGACCAGCTCGGCGCCGGCGGGGCGCGCAGCCGGGTCCTGCGCGGTCATCGCACGGAGCAGCTGCTTCCAGTGCTCGGGCAGTGGCTCGGGCACGACCGGGTCGCGGGACAGCCGCGCGACCGCGGACTCGACGAGCGAACCGGGGAACTCGCGGCGGCGGGTGAAGCACTGCAGCAGCACGAGGCCGAGCGAGTAGACGTCGCTCGGGCTCCCGACGTCGCCGCCGCGGGCCTGCTCGGGGCTCAGGTAGGCGGCGGTGCCGGTGGTGACGCCGTCGGCGGTCATGCGTTCGACGCCCGCGGCGAGCGCGATGCCGAAGTCGGTGAGCCGCGCGCGGGCGCGGTCGGAGTCGTGGCCGTAGTCGACGAGCAGGATGTTCGACGGCTTGATGTCGCGGTGCACGACGCCGTGGCTGTGGATGTAGTGCAGCGCCTCGGCCATGTCGTAGCCGATCTCGGCGATGTGGCGGGAGGCGAGCGGGCCGACGGCGAGGCGTTCCTCGAGGTCCTGGCCGACGACCAGCGCCATCACGAGGTACCGCTGGTGGGTGCCGTCGTGGCCGGTGACGACGCCGGTGTCGAGCAGGCTGACGAGGTTGTGGTGCTCGAGCGAGGCGAGCACGCCGAGTTCGGCCTCTTGCCGGGCGATGTCGACCGTGCCGGCGTGGAACACCTTGACGGCGACGGGGCGGTGCAGGCTCTCGTCGATGCCGCGGTACACGACGGACATGCCGCCCTGGCCGATGGCGTGTTCGAGTCGGTAGCGCCCGTCGAGCAGTGGGGCCGCGGACTGGGGGTCCTCGGTCGGACTCATCGAACCTCGTTCTCGGTGCGGGCAGGCGTCGGTGCATCCTCCCATCCCGACGGGGATCGTGGGGGCCCGCGGCGTTCTCCGGCTGAACGGCGCCGACGCGTCAGCCCGTCGGCCCGCTCTCGAACAGCACCCGCATCGCGTCGGCCCGGATCCAGCGCTCGCTCACCAGGAGCGGCCGCCCGGTGCCGGCGTCGACGGTGCAGCTCTCGATGAACCACCCGAGGGTGACCTCGTCGAGGTCCAGGTGCCGGGCGACCTCGTCGGTGACCACGTCGGCACCGGCGCGCACCCACCGGCGGACGGGCTCGGCGCCGGCGGCCTCGCGCAGCACGTCGTAGAGCGAGTTCCGCACCCGCAGCGCCTGCCCGAGTTCGGGGACGACCGTGCGGGGCACCCACTCGACGCCCCACGCGGCGGGCAGTCCGTCGACGAGTGAGCGCCGGGTCAGCCGGTGGCACGGCGCTCCGGGTTCGAGCCCGAGGTGCGGGGCGACGGATGCGGGTACCGGTGCGAGGGCGCAGGACAGCGTGACGCTCGAGGGTTCTCCCCCGGCGTCGCGCACGGTGCGGCTCCACGACGGCGCGGCGTCGGAGCCGATCCGGTAGTCGATGCGCCGTGCGACGAAGCTGCCGACGCCCTTGACCCGGCGGATCCGGTTGCGGCGCTGCAGGTGCTGCAGGGCAGCGCGGGCGGCCGACCGGCCGACGCCGAAGCGTGCGGCGAGTTCGGCCTCGCTGGCGACCCGGGTGCCGACGACGGTGTCGGCGAGCTCGGCTTCGAGCTCCGCCGCGATCTCGAGGTAACGCGTTTCCGGCACGCTGCGGACTGTAACCGAGGTGGCGGGCCCGTCGCACACCTGTCCGGACAGGAGCGCTGCAGGCTCCCGGCGCTGTTCACCTGCCGGACACCTGCGGACCGGATGGTGGTCATCGGTTCCTCGGACGCTGTGGACAGCCCCGCTCTCGCGGGAGACAGCCCGCACCCGCGGGTGACCGGACCACAGGAGCCCCATGATCTCGCTCGTCTGCCTCGACATGGCAGGGACCACCGTGCACGACGGCGGTGTCGTCGTCGACGCCTTCCGCACCGCCCTCACCGACGTCGGCCTCGAGCCCGGCACGGCCGTGCACGACCACGCCGTGCAGTACGCGCTCGACACCATGGGGCAGTCGAAGATCGCCGTGTTCACGGCCCTGTTCGACGGTGACACGGCGCGTGCCGAAGCGGCGAACGCCGCTTTCGAGCGCGCCTACGCGGCGACGGTGGGGCGCGGCGTCCGGCCCGTCGACGGTGCGGTGGACGTCCTGGAGGCCCTGCGCGCGTCCGGCACGAAGGTCGCGTTGACGACGGGGTTCAGCCCAGTGACCCGCGACGCCGTCCTCGACGCGCTCGGCTGGCAGGACCGGGTCGACCTCGCGCTGTCGCCGGCCGACGCCGGTCGTGGCCGTCCGTTCCCGGACATGGTCCTGACCGCCGTGCTGCGCACGCAGACCGACGACGTGCGCCAGGTCGCCGTCGTCGGTGACACCGTGGCCGACCTGCTGACGGGCACCCGTGCCGGAGCGTCGGTCGTCGCCGGTGTCCGGACCGGGACCCACCAGGACGCCGACTTCGCCACCGTGCCGCACACACACGTGCTCGACTCCGTCGTCGACCTGCCCGCACTGCTCGCCGGACTCGACGCGGCCGCGCTCGGGACCGACCTGCCGCGCGCCGACGAGCTCAGCGTCGACGAGCCGCGCACCGACGAGTTCAGCGCCGTGGCCCGGTGACCGCCGTCGACGCCCGGTACGCGCTCTGGCACGGCATCGGGCACCCGGTCACGGTCGAGGAGCACGCCGGTGCGCTGCCGATGCCCGACGGGTCCGTCCTGGTCGCGATCGAGGCGGCGACGGTGTGCGGCAGCGACCTGCACACGGCCCTCGGGCACCGCGCCGGACCGACTCCGAGCGTCCTCGGGCACGAGCAGGTCGGCCACGTCGTCGCGATCGCCCCGGGGTCGGTGCCGACCACCGTCGCCGGCGTCCCCGTCGCCCTCGGTGACCGGGTCGTCTGGTCGGTCGCGGCGTCGTGCGGCACGTGCGACCGGTGCCGTGCCGGGCTGCCGCAGAAGTGCCGGTCCCTGCGGAAGTACGGTCACGAGGCATCGACCGCCGACTGGCTCCTCAACGGCGGGTTCGCGACGCACTGCGTCCTGCTGCCCGGCACCGCGATCGCCGTCGTGCCCGAGCACCTGCCCGCCGTGGTCGCCGCCCCGGCCGCGTGCGCCACGGCCACCGTCGCCGCAGCACTCGACGCGGTGGACCGGCCGCTCGCCGAGGCTCGGGTCCTCGTGACGGGTGCGGGCATGCTCGGGGTCACGGCGGTCGCGATGGCCGTCGCCGCCGGGGCCACCGTCGTCGTCTCGGACCCCAACGCCCGGCGACGTGCCCTGGCCGTGTGCTTCGGCGCGGATGCTGCGGTGTCGCCGGGCGAGCCGGTGGCTGCTGTCGACGTCGCGATCGAGCTGTCCGGCTACCCGGACGCCGTCGAGACCGCGGTGGACTCCCTCGACGTCGGCGGCACGGCCGTCCTCGTCGGCGCGGTGTCGTCGAGCCGCCCGGTGTCGCTCGACCCCGAGCGCATCGTGCGGGGGTTGCTCCGGATCGTCGGCGTGCACAACTACGCACCCCGGCACCTCGCCACCGCGGTGGACTTCCTGGCGTCGACCGACCTGCCGTTCGCCGACCTCGTCGAACCCGCCGTCGGACTCGAGGGTGTCGACCACGCCGTCGTGACCCCGCCGTCGGCCGGGTACCTGCGCCGCGCGGTCGTGCCGTCCAGCATGCTGGTCGGATGACGACGTACCGCGCCGCCCGAGTCCACCTCGGCGCGGGCACCGACGACACCGTCCTGCACGTGCGGGACGGTGTCGTCGTCGCATCGCAGCCCGACGACGACGTGGTCGACCTCGGCGACGTCGAACTGCTGCCCGGGTTCGTCGACGTGCACGCCGACTCCCTCGCCCGGTTCGAGCAGCCGCGCCCCGGCGTCGGCGTCCCGCTGCCGCACGCCCTCGACGCCTTCGCGGCGGACGCGCTGCTCGCCGGCGTGACCACGGCGTTCCTGTGCTGCTCGATCGAACCCGACACCGTGCCGACCCGGAGCGCGGAGCACGCTGCCGCTGTGCTCGACGCCCTCGCGACCACGCCGCTGCCGATCGACGTCCGCGTGCACCTGCGCGTCGACGTGACGGACGACGGCACCGTGGACGCGCTCGAGCGGCTCGTCGCCGGTGCCCCGGCGCGCGTCGGACTCGTCTCGTACATGGACCACACGCCGGGCCGCGGGCAGTACCCGGACGAGGCGGGGTGGCGTCGCGCCTACCGGGCGCTGGACCGACTCGGCGACGACGAACTCGACGCACGCCTCGACCGGTTCCGCCGCGGAGCCGCCGGGGTCCCGGGCCGCCGCGAGCGCATCGCCGCGGTCGCTCGCGCAGCCGGTGTCGTGCTCGCCGCGCACGACGACGACTCGGCCGAGGCCGTGCAGACCGCGGCACGCCTGGGCGCCGGCATCTCGGAGTTCCCGGTGACGTCGGACGCCGCGGAGACGGCCACCACGGCAGGGCTCGGCGTCGTGGTCGGTGCGCCGAACCTGTGGCGCGGTGGCTCGCACGGGTCCGGACCCTCGGCCCGGTCGGCACTCGTCGCCGGGCACGCCGACGTCGTCACGTCCGACTACCACCTCGGCTCGCTGCTCCCCGGGTTGCGTGCCGCTGCGGCCGCCGGGGTCGCGCCCTTCGACGACCTCGTCCGCACCGTCACCACGGCACCGGCGCGGCACACCGGTCTCGACGACCGCGGCTCCCTGACACCCGGGCACCGTGCGGACGTCGTGGCGATCCGCGGCGAGCGCGTCGTCGGGGTGTGGGTCGCCGGTCAGCAGGTGCTGGCGCGCACCTGATCCTCGTGCTGCCCGGGCACGGCGTCGAGGACCGACGGTGCCAGGCCGAGTCCGGTGGTCATGCCGATCCCCGTGGTGACGGTCACGACGTCGACGCCCGGCAGCGGGTGCTCGACGAGGAACTCCTGCCGGGGTGAGGACGCGTAGACGCCCTGCCACCGGTCGAGCACCCGGAGCGGCGCACCGAACAGCCGCTCGGTCTCGGCGACGAGCAGCCGGAAGCCGTCCTCGTCCTGGAACGGTGGAGCGTCGGCCGCACGCTCGTGGGTGTCCCCGACGATGACGCTGCCGTCCGGCGGCGACGTGTACATCTGGTTGAGGTCCCAGCGGAGGCCGTCGGGCAGCGACGCCGCCAGTGCGGACCGGAGCGCCTCGGCACTCGGCATCGCCGCGAACCCGGAGTACCGGAGCAGCGACCACCCGGTGAGCAGCGGCGTCGCGAGCGGGAAGGCCAGCGGGATCGCGGCGCGGAGCATGTGCAGTCGGCACCGGACGACCCCGGCCGCCTCGGCGAGGGCCGGGAACAGCTGGTCGACGTCGTGGTTCGTGCAGACGACGATGCGGTCGGCCTCGATGGTGCCGCGCGCCGTGCGGACCGCGCCGGTCTCGATCCCGAGCGCAGCGGTGCGCCAGTGGAACCGGACCCCCTGGGTGGCGAGCCAGGCGGCGATGGCGGGTGCGGCCTCCCGGGGGTCGACCTGCAGGTCCTGCGCGAGGTGCGCTCCCCCGCTGGCCGTGGCGTGGTCGACCGGCACGGCGGCCGCGATCGCGGACCCGTCGAGCAGGCGGACGTCCGCGCCCGTGGCGCGGTACTCCTCGAGCACCGCGAGCTCTTCCGGACGGCGCGCGACGACGTGCGCCCCGCGCTCTCGAGCCGTGAACCCGGCGAGCGGAGCCAGCGTGAGCCACCGGTGGCGGGCCTCCTGGGCGTACCCGGCGGCCTCGCCCGTCTGCGGGGTGATGCAGGCGTGCCCGAAGTTGCGGACGCTCGCACCGACGACGCCGGCGGCGCGGTCGACGACGGCGACCCGTGCGCCGCGGAGCATCGCCTCGTAGGCGACGCCGAGGCCGACGATGCCGGCGCCGACGACGAGGACGTCGACCCGCTCGGTGCCGGCCGTCGTGACCGTCGTTGTCGTCGTGCTCACCGGAAGACCCTCCGCATCCACATGGCGATGCCCTCGACCACGAGCACCGTGACCAGGATCATCAGCACGATCCCGGTGACCGAGGCGTAGTTCGAGCCCTGCGCGGCGTTGAGCAGGTAGTAGCCGATCCCACCACCACCGACGATGCCGAGGATGGTCGCCGCGCGGATGTTGGTGTCGACGAGGTAGAACGTGTGACCGATCATCGCCCGGATGCCCTGGGGCACCGTCGCGCCGGCGTACCGCTGGAACCGGGTCGCGCCGGTGGCGGTGAGGGCGCGCTCGGGGCCGGGCTGGACCTCTTCCAGCGAGTCGGCGACGAGCTTGCCGAGCAGGCCGACGCCGCCGAACGCGAGTGCGAGGGTGCCGGCCTGGGCGCCGAGGCCGGTGATGACGATGAGCACCACCGCCAGGATCGTCTCCGGGATCCCGCGCACGACGACGAGCAGGAACCGGGCGCCGGCCCGGACGCCGCGGGTCGGTGCGACGTTGCGGGCCGCGAACGAGCCGATCACCATCGAGAACACGAGCGCGAGCAGGGTGGCGGCGAGCGCGATGGCGACGGTGTCGAACATCGCGGAGAACATGACGCCGGCGCCGTAGCTGCCGAACGACGGCGGCCAGAACTGGGCGGCGACCGGCGGGATCTTCCCCCACACGGTGGCGAGGTCGCCCCAGGCGATGTCGCACACCACGACGCTGCCGATGACGACCAGGACCGCGACCCAGGACCACACGGTGGTGCGGACGCGCGCGGCGGTCCACGGGCGGCGGAGGGCGTCGTCGGGGGTGGCGAAGCGTGGGGTGGCCGTACTGCGGGGCTCGGCCGTGGCGCGGGGCTCGGCCGTGGCACGGGGCTCGGCCGTGGCGCTGTTGCGCTGGCGCCGCTCGCCGCTGGCCTGCCGGCGGCGCATGCCCGCACGGATGGCGCTCGCGCCGATCCCCCGGCCGGCCGGCGCGACGCCGAGCATGGCGGCCCGGACCGAGCTCGACACGATCTCCATGAGCACGCACAGCGCGAAGATGACGATCGCGTACCCGATGCCGAGCGAGTAGTCGAGGGACTTGAACGCGAACGACATCTCGCGGCCCAGGCCGACGATGCCGACGTACCCGAGGATCACCGAACCCCGCAGGTTGATGTCGTTGCGGTGCAGGATCGTCGCGACCCACGACGGCAGCACCTGCGGCAGCACGCCGGCCGTGAACTGCTGCAGGCGGTTGCCCCCGGTGGCGCGGATCGCGGTGCGGGGCCCTTCGTCGATCTGCTCGATGGCGTCGGCGAAGAGCTTCGAGATCATGCCGATCGAGTGGATGCCGATGGCGAGGATGCCGGGCAGCGGGCCGATCGTGAACATCAGCACGAACACCATCGCGAGGACGACGTCCGGGATCGCGCGGGTCAGGACGCTCACGAACCGCGCGGCGGCGATCCACCCGCGGCCCGGGCTGGTGTTGCCCGCCGCGAGGTAGGCGACGGGGACGCTCAGCACCGCGGCGAGCAGGGTGCCGAGCAGCACGAGCCCCACGGTGAGCGCGGTCTGCTGCAACAGCGTCGCGGCGTCCGGGAACCGGACCGTGCCGACGCGCTGGAAGAAGTGCTCCGCGTTCGACCACGACGCGATCATGTTCGGCACCGAGATGTCGATCCGGGCCAGGGCGACGCACGCCAGCACGGCCAGGGCGACGAGTGTCAGGCCGGCGGCGACGCGCTCGGGCGAGACGCGTCGGCGCGGTGCTGCGGCGACGGCCTGCTCGGGCGAACGGTGGGTGCGGACGACGGGCCGCTCGGTGACGGCGGTCACGCCGGTAGCCCGCTCGTGGCGTCCAGGGTGTCGTGCAGCGCCTCGACGGCCGCGAACTCGTCGGTCGACGTCGCGACCTGGCCGTAGATCTCCATGACCTGCGCCTTGCCGAGCCCCTCGGTGCGGGTGTCGAGGACGACCTCGCCGTGCCGGAGTCCGATGATCCGGTCGGCCCAGGACAGTGCGAGGTCGACCTGGTGCAGGCTGCACAGGACCGTCAGGCCCCGCTCGGCGGCGATCTCGCGGATGAGCCCCATCACCTGGCCGCTCGACTCCGGGTCGAGCGACGCGACGGGCTCGTCGGCGAGCAGGACCGACGGGTCCTGCATGAGCGCCCGGGCGATCGCGACGCGCTGCTGCTGCCCGCCCGACAGGGTGTCAGCCCGCTGGTAGGCACGATCGAGCAGCCCGACGCGGTCCAGGTGCACGAGCGCTCGGTGCCGCAGCCGACGGGGGTAGGACCACAGCCCGAGCCGCGGGCCGCGCAGGGTGGCGAGCGCCCCGGTCAGGACGTTCTCGAGCACGGTCAGCGCGGGCACGAGCTCGAACTGCTGGAACACGAACCCGACCTGTCGGCGCAGCTCGCGGAGTCTCCGGCCGGACAGGTCGTGCACGGCCGTCCCACCGACCCGGACGGTGCCGGAGGTGGGCAGTTCGAGGGCGTCCACGTGCCGGAGCAGCGTGGACTTGCCGGACCCGGACAGCCCGAGGAGGACGACGACCTCGCCCGGTCGGACGGTCAGGGACACGTCCCGGAGCGCGGTCGTGTCACCGAAGCGCTTCGTGAGGGCGGTGATCTCCACCGCGGGGTCGTCGTGCGTCATGCGTGCTTCTCCTCGCGCTGTCCGGGCTCCGGGGGTGCCGGGGTCAGGCCTGGCAGGTGGTCGACTTCGTGGTCTTGCAGATGTCGCGGATCAGGTCGTAGTACCCGTCGTCGACCGGCTTCGTGCCGTAGAACACGCTGCGGAAGCCGTCGCTGTCGGCACTCGTCACGCCGGCGGCGATGATGTCGTCGATCGTGACGTCGGCGAGCGCCTTCGTCAGGGTGTCCTTCTCGGCCTGCGGCAGGGTGTCGGAGACGACGATCGGGGCGCCGGGCACCATGGTCTTCGCGATGACCGTGACGTCCTTGTTCTTCTCGACCTCGCTGTCCTCGGCGAAGCCGGCCTCGCACTCGGTGCCGGCCGCGACCTTCTGGACGCTGACGTCGTGCTTGCCGGCGAAGACCGGGGTGACGTCCTTGGTGGGGTCGATGTCGGCCTTCAGCAGGTTGTAGCTCGGGAACAGGTAGCCAGAGGTCGAGGACGGGTCGACGAAGCAGACCTTCTTGCCCTTGAACCCGTCGAGCGAGGTGATGTCACTGCCCTTCGGCACGATCGCCTCGGAGTAGTAGCCGGGCTTCTGCCCCTCGGCCGTGATGATCGACGACACGGGCGTGATCTTCGCGCCGTTGTTCTTCGCCGTCACGTAGGTGAAGCCGGAGAACGACGCGACGTCGATCTTGCCGGCGACCGACGCCTCGATGAGCGCGGCGTAGTCGGTCGACTCGTGGTACTCGACCTTCTTGCCGGACTCCTTCGCGATGTAGTCCATCAGCGGCTGGTAGTTGGTCTCGGTGTCCACCGAGTCGGGCACGACGCCGAACACGATCGTGTTCTCGTCCGCAGCGTACTTCGTCGCGGTCGACGTCTCGTCGCTGCCGGCGGCGGCCGTGGAGCCCGCCGAGCAGGAGCTGAGCGTCGCGGCGAGCACGAGGGCGCCGGCCAGGGCGGCCAGCGGCTTGAGGGCGGTGATGGGCATGGTGACCTTTCGGGCGGCGGGGCGGAGGTCCGCAGCGGGGCGGGGTCCGCCGTCCGCTCGGGACGCCGCAACTGTGGCATCCGACAGGTTGCGCGCCGTGCCCAACCGGTGCACCGAGGGTGACCGGCAGGTGAACACGACAGGCACCTGTCCGGACAGGTCTCCCCTGCCGGCGCGGGACGGTCCGCCCTCAGACCGCCAGCAGGGCGATCCCGGCGAGCACGACGACCGACGCCGCGATCCGTGTCCCGGCCCGCCCCTCGCGCAGCACCACGACGCCGAACACGCTCACGAGCACCACGCTGACCTCGCGCATCGGGGCGACGAGCGCAACCGGTGCGATCGTGATCGCGACGAGCACCAGGATGTACGACAGCGGCGAGAGCACCCCGAACGCCAGCACCCGGCCCCAGTGCGCACGGAGGACCGGCAGGACCTCGCGCCGACGCGGGCCGAGGGCTGCGCCGAACAGCACGATCTCGACCGCCGTGCAGCCCACCATGAAGGCGACCGGTGCGACACCGCCGCGCACCAGGTGCGCGTCCCAGATCGTGTACGCGGCGATCGCCACACCGGTGAGCAGCCCGGCGACGATGCCGGGGTCGAGCCGACGGCGCGGGAGGGCGCGGGGTGCGGTCGCCGTCCCGCGGTCCGCGAGCCCGACCGCCACGACCCCGACGAGGACCAGCAGGCCGCCCGCCAACGCCCACCACGACGGTCGCTCGCCGAGGAGGGTGATCGCGAGGACGACGCTGATCGTCGGGCCGGTCCCCCGTGCGGTCGCGTACACCGTGGACAGCTGTCCGACCCGGTACCCGCGCTGCAGCACGAGCATGTACGCCACGTGCAGCAGCCCGGACACGACGATGCCGACCAGGAAGCCGGACAGGCTCCCCGTGCCGAGTCCGCCGGTGAACGGCACCACCCCGATCCACACGACGACGCTCGACACGGCGCCGAGCCACAGGAACGGCAGCCCGATCCGGCTCACGCCGTGGGCGATGACGTTCCAGGCGGCGTGCGCGACGGCGGCGGAGAGGACGAGGAGGACGGCGAACGGAGTCACGGGCAGGACCTTCCGCTCGACGCGCGGCGCGACGAGCGAGGTCCTCCAGGCTTTTGTCCGTTCAGATGACGGTCCGCGTTCGGTGGCGAGCCGTGGCGCCGCTCGGACCAGTCGGACGGGAGTCCCGGAACCCTAGGCGCTGTCGACAGGACCGTAGCACGGGCGGCGAACGACGTTCCAGCCTGTCCGGACAGGTGCGTCTGCGGTTCACCACGCGTTCGTCCCCACGCTCCCGGGTCGCACGCCCAAGGCCACGCTGCGCCGATGGGCTGGCCACTCCACCGACCTCGAGAAGGGCCTCGACCGTGCGCATCCCCAGGACCATCCCCATCGCCGCGACCGCGATCGCACTGGCGGCGAGCGGCCTCGCCACCGGCATCGCCGCAGCACCCGCCGCCACCGCAGCGACCTCGGCCGCCGCTGCCGCGGCCAACAGCAACCACGTCGTCGTCATCGGCATCGACGGCGCGTTGTTCGACCGCATCGCCGCGGCGGACGCCCCCAACCTCGACGCGATGATCGCGTCCGGGTACTCGTCGAAGACCTGGCTGTACGCCGCCCCGATGGCGCAGACGCTGTCCGGCCCCGGCTGGGCGACGAACCTGACCGGCGTCTGGCCGGACAAGCACAAGGTGCTCAGCAACACGTGGGGCACCACGAGCGACATCACGGAGTACCCCGACTTCCTGACCCGGCTCGAACGTGCGAACAGCGCCCTCACCACGTACGCCGACGCCAGCTGGAACCCGATCGTCGACGGTTCGGTCGGCACGCCGCTCATCGGCACGGTGGACAAGCGGTACGCCGCCACGAGCGACGCCGACGCGGCCGCCAACGCCGTGTCGACGCTGCGGTCGACCGGCCCGAACGCCTCGTTCGTGCACTTCGACGACGTCGACCACGCCGGCCACTCGTACGGTGCGGCGTCGCAGCAGTACCTCGACGCCATCAGCGAGGTCGACGGGTACGTCGGGCGGCTGCAGGCGGCGGTGCGGGCCCGCTCGACGTACTCGTCGGAGCAGTGGTCGTTCATCGTGACCGCCGACCACGGGCACACCGACGCCGGCGGCCACGGCGGCAGCACCCCGGCCGAGCGCTCGGCGTTCATCATCAAGACCGGCCCCGGCATCACGAAGCAGACCCCGGCGATCCGCCCGAAGAACGTCGACATCGCCGCCGACGTCCTCGCCACCTTCGGCGTCGCCCGCCCCGCCGAGCTCGACGGCCGTCCGCTCGCGACCGCGTCGACCGACCCGTTCGACACGATGGTCGGCGCGCTGAAGCCCCGCGTCGACGAGTCCGGGATCCCGGTCTCGACGCTCGGCTGGACGAAGAGCATGCCGACCGGCTGGAGCGTCGACAACACCGGCATGGGCACCGGTGGTGTCACCGAGTGGGCCGGCTGGACCCTGACCGACGACGACTTCTGGACGCAGTCGCAGCGCGACCAGACCCGCGAGGCCAACGTCCGCGAACGCGGTGTCTTCGCCGTTGCCGACTCCGACGAGTGGGCCGACAAGACCCACACCGGCACGTTCTCGAGCCGCATCACCTCGCAGCCGTACTCGGTCGTGGGCAAGACCAGCGCGACCGTGTCGTTCGGCAACCACTACCGCCAGGAGGGCACGCAGCAGGCCACCGTCCTCGTCTCCTTCGACGGCGGCGCGTTCCGGCAGGTCGCGTCGTACACCACCGACCAGATCGCGCAGGTCGCGTCGGTCCCCGTCACGGTGCCGTCGGGTGCGAAGCAGGTCCGCGTCCAGTGGGCGCTGACCAGCGCCGACAACGACTGGTACTGGGCGATCGACGAGCCGCAGGTGCGCTGAACGCGACCGCGGAGCGGACGGGAGGCACGGTGCCAGCTGGCACCGTGCCTCCCGTCCTTCTCCGGTCACCCACGCGAGCCGCGCCCGCGTTGCGCACGCGGCCACGCGTCCGTCACCGCCGGTGCGTCGCCACCGTGCTCACCCGCAGGTCCTCGAACGTGCTCGTGAACCCGGCACCGCCGAGCGAGATGAGCCCGATCCTCGGCGCGCTCCCGAGGTCCGCCGTCCAGGTCCCGCCTCGGACGAAGTGCCGCCCGTCGACGCTCGTGTAGGCCGTGTACCGGTGCTCCCCGCCGGCGACCCGGTGCACGATCCGGAGCGTGGTGGTGTCCCCGACCGGTCCGACGACCGTGTTGCCGTAGCTCGGCGCCCCAGCCGGTTGCCCGGACACCTGCTTGCCGAACTCCGTCTGCCGGGTGTTGAAGATCGAGTTCGACGTCAGCCGGACGTAGTCGCCGTCGTCACCCCACACGATCAGTCCGCCCTGCACGTAGTTCACGCCGTCGCCGGTGGCGGGGGTGTCCACCGCGACGGTGGTCTGCAGCACGTAGTCGCCTCGCGGCGCCGGTTCGGACAGGACCGAGGCGAGTGGCGTCGCCGGCGGGTGGATGTCGGCGTCCTGTGTCTGCCAGCGGAACGTGCCGCCGCCGACGGTCCAGGTCGAGCGGTCGGGTTCGCGGGTCCAGCGGAGCGCCGTGGGGAGCGTGGTCCCGTCGAACGACGTCGACAGCGCACGGATGGTCCGTCCGGGCACGTCGACCGGTGCAGTGGTCGCCCGGTAGGTCGCACGCTGCCCCGGCTGCGCGACCGGCCCCGGCTGCACCGTGTCGGACGGCCCCGCTCCGCCCCGCACGACGGGCCAGCCGTTCCGCCAGTCGAGCGGGTCGATGAGCGCCGGCCGCTTCGTGTACGTCGGCTGCCCCGCGTAGTACGGGTCGCCGCGGTCGACCGCGTGGTAGATGATCCAGTCCTGGCCGGCGAGATCGGTGACCACGGTGTTGTGCCCGGTGCCGACCCAGCGGTTGCCGTTCTGCGCGAGGAGGGGTGTCCCGCCGACCCGGGTGCTCGTGATCGCCACCCCGTCCTGGTCGGTGAAGGGTCCGAGGGGGCTGCGCGACCGGGCGACGAAGACGCCGTACCCGGTCAGGGCGCCGTTGCAGCAGTTCGTGGCGGAGCCCGTGAAGTACCACCAGCCGTCGTGGCGCATCAAGTACGCGCCCTCGTACCGGTTGTCGATCGCGATCTGCCGCTCGCTCGCGGGGTCGGAGCGGAGTCCGTCGGCGCTGAGCGTGCGGACGTTGACGCCGCCGAAGTAGCTGCCGAAGTACAGGTACGTGGTGCCCTTGTCGGTGATGACCTCGGGGTCGAACGCCCAGCGCGCCCCGGTGCCGTTCGCGGCGGTCTGCGGTGCCACGACCGGGCCGCCGGAGTCCTTCCACGGACCGGTCGGGCTCGAGCTCGTCGCGACGCCGACCGCGGATCCCCCGCCGGTCGGTGCCGATGCCGAGGGCGTGTCGGACGCGGCGTAGTACAGGTACCAGGTGCCCGCGCGACCGCGGTCGCCCGCGCGGTACACGACGTCCGGCGCCCAGATCCCGTTGGCGGACCCCACCCACGCCGGTCGCGTCGGGAACGCGTCGTTCACGTACGTCCAGTGCGTCAGGTCGGTCGACCGGTAGGTCGGCACACCGTGCTGCACGAGCGACCCGTCGGCGTTCTGCTCCGTCGCCGTCAACGCGTCGGTCGTGCAGTACAGGTACCAGTTGCGGTCGCGCCCGACGCCGCGGATCGCGGTCGGGTCGGCGCAGCTCGCCGCCGTCTCGCCGTCGGGCAGGCTGAGCGCGACCGGGTTCCGGTGGGTCGGCGCAGCCGCGCCGTGTCCCGAGCCGCTGTGTCCGGTGGTCCGGTCCGCCACGGGCGTTGCCGCTGCGGCGGGGCCGACCGGGAGGCCCGTGGCCGCGACCGCCGTGAGCGTCGCGACGGCGAGGATGGTTGCGACTGTTCGGCGCACGGGGTCCTGCTCTCATCGTCGAGGAAGGGCTGCGTGCGCGAGCGTACGCTCGCGGGCAGCGGACCGGGACGGTTCCGCCCGGTTCCGCGCGACGAAGGAGTCAGCGATGCCCGCGAGGTTCGTGTACTGGATGAACGTGTCGATCGACGGCTTCGTCGAGCGCGACGAGGGCGAACTCGGCGACGTCGAGGGGCCCGAGTGGATGCGGATCGACGAGCCGCTGCACCGCGAGTTCAACGCCCGCGCCGCCGCGATGACCCTGTCCGTCGAGGGTCGGGTCGTCCGCGACATGATGGACCCCTTCTGGCCGGACGCCCGCGCCGACGAGTCGATGCCGGCGTTCATGCGCGAGTACGGCGAGGTCTGGACCGACCAGCCGAAGGTCCTGGTCTCGCGCACCCGGACCAGCGCCGACCACAACACCCGGATCATCGGGGGCGACGACGCCATCGCGCAGCTCGCCGTCCTGCGCGAGGAGTCCGAGGGTGACATCGGGGTCGGCGGCCCGAACCTCGCGACGCAGTTGCTCGACGCGGGGCTGCTCGACGAGCTGTTGCTCTACACGCACCCCGCGGTGCTCGGCGCCGGTCGGCCGCTGTTCGACCCGCCGGCGACGGGCGTGCGACCGCCGGTGCTGCTGGACCTGCTCGAGCAGCGGGAGTACCACAACGGGGTCACGCTGCACCGCTACCAGGTGCTGCGGTAGTCACTCCCCCGAGGGCCCTGGACCGAAGATGACGAGTCGCCAGGCGCTCGGCCGGTCGCTGTCGAAGTCGTTGAACGCGACGCTGTCGACGGCCTTGCTCGATGACAGCTCGATCTGGTGCGGGCTGTCGCGGCAGTCCATCGGATCGAGTTCGATGCTCTGCGATCCGCCCGGCAGCACCGTCCGCACGATGCCACGCATGTGCCCGTTGCCGTAGCACGAGAACTCGAGGTGGTCGATCGTCCGCGAGTCCGGGAACTGCACGCGGACGCCGGGCTCGAGGTGGGCCGGGTCCTCGTCGCCGGGGGTCGTGTCGGCGCTCAGCACCCCGAGGACCGCGTCCTCGGTCTCGGTCCTCGCCTCCTGCTGCGTCTTCCACTTGGCGAGCGCTTGCTCGTCGACGGGCGGCGCCGAGGTGCAGCCGGCGAGCAGGGCCACGACGGCGAGCGCCGGCAGGACCAGGGCGGGGAGGTGTCGCACGGTGCGAGCTTAGCTACGCCTGGGTCAGTCGATGCGTGTGCAACGAGCGACGTCCCACCCGTCGATCGACAGGTGGGACGTCGCAGAACGCGTGCGAAGTGCGTCGGGTCAGACGTCGCGTCGACGTGCGACCGTCAGCGCGAGTGCACCCACGACCAGCACCTCGGCCGCCAGGACACCGAAGCCGCCCCAGCCGTTCAGGACCACGCCGCTCGTCGGTCCCGCGTCCGCACCGGTGTACGGGTACGCGAACAGCTGGCTGCCGGCCTGGTCGGGCAGGAACTTGAACACGTCACCGATCCACTCGGCGTTCAGCAGCCCGGCCACGAGCGACAGGATCACCGGCAGCACGAGCAGGATGCCGAGCGTGATCGCGATGCCACCGGCGCTCGACCGGACGAACAGCCCGATGCCGTAGGCGAGCAGCGCCAGGAGCGTCACGTACACCGAGGAGCCGAGGATCGGCATGAACACCGACGGGTCGCCGATCTGCGGGCTCGTGCCGTCGGAGGCCAGGAGCAGCGCCGACAGCACCACGCCGATCCAGGTCGACACCACGCTCACGACGAAGGTCGTCAGCGCGAGGACGGTCGCCTTCGCGAGGATCACGCCCGTGCGACGGGGGTCAGCGGTGAAGGTCGAGCGGACCTGACCGGTGCCGTACTCGCCGGTGATGATGAGCACGCCGAGCACACCGACGACGAGCGCACTGAGCGAGACGCCCGTGGTGTTGATGCTCACGAAGCTGCCGTTCGCGACGTCCTGCGGCGCGTTGTCCGGCGACACGACGTACGCGCCGAGCAGCACGGCCATGCCGATCGTCAGGACGGCCAGGATCGCGTAGCACCAGATCGTGGACCGGATGCTCCGGAGCTTGATCCACTCGCTGCGGACCAGGTGCGGGAACGACAGGCGGACCGAGTCCGGCACGGAAGCCGAGTGTGTCCGGGTGACGGGCGGGGTGGTGGCGCTCATCGGGTGCCCTCCGATCGGTACTCGACGTCGTCGCGGGTGAGGGCCATGTAGGCCTCCTCCAGGCTCGCGCCGGTCGGGGTGAGTTCGTGCAGTGCGACGCCGGCCTGGGCGGCGATGTTGCCGACCGTCGGTGCGTCGGGACCGACGACCAGGAAGGTGCCGTCCTCGCGCGGGGTGACGGTCGCGTTCGGGCCGATGGCCTGGAACAGCTGGTCGGGCGACGGCGTCCGGACGATGACCCGGCTGCCACCACCGGCGGCGCCCGGTGCGGCTCCCCCACCGGCGACGAACTCGGCGATCGGGGCGTCGGCCAGGACCTTGCCGCGGCCGAGCACGACCACGCGGTCAGCGGTCTGCGCCATCTCGCTCATCAGGTGGCTGGACAGGAAGACGGTGCGACCGTCGGCGGCCATGCGTCGGGCGAGCTGCCTGACCCACAGCACGCCGTCGGGGTCGAGGCCGTTGACGGGCTCGTCGAGGATCAGGGTCTTCGGGTCGCCGAGCAGTGCGGCAGCGATTCCCAGGCGCTGCCCCATGCCGAGCGAGAACCCACCGACGCGCTTCTTCGCGACCGACTCGAGGCCGGTCATGTCGATGACCTCGTGCACGCGGGCCTTCGGGATGCCGTGGGTCGCCGCGAGCGAGAGGAGGTGGTTGTAGGCACTGCGGCCCGAGTGGACCGCCTTCGCCTCGAGCAACGCACCGACCTGTCGGAGCGGGTCGCGGAACGTCGTGTACGGCTGGCCGTTCACCGTCGCGCTCCCGGCGGTGGGCCGGTCGAGGCCCATGATCATGCGCATCGTGGTGGACTTCCCGGCGCCGTTCGGCCCCAGGAAGCCGGTCACACTGCCGGGTCGGACGACGAACGAGACGTCGTCCACGGCGGTCTTCGGACCGTACTGTTTGGTGAGGTGGCTGACTTCGATCACGGCGGCCACGCTATTGCAGCGGTGTCCGGCGGCGCGTCAGTCGGAAGGGGGATATGTCAGGTGCCTGGGGGCGGACCCGCTCGGCGTAGCCTGTCGCCGTGAAGCAGGCACAGGACGACGGACCGTTCTTCCACGGCACCAAGGCCGACCTCGAGCCGGGCGACCTGCTCACCGCGGGCTTCCGGTCGAACTACCGCCCCGAGGTGGTCATGAACCACGTCTACTTCACGGCGGTCTCCGATGGCGCCGGGCTCGCGGCCGAGCTCGCCGCCGGTGACGCCGAACCGCGGGTCTACGAGGTCGCGCCGACCGGCCCCTGGGAGGACGACCCCAACGTCACCGACAAGAAGTTCCCCGGCAACCCGACCCGGTCCTACCGCAGCACCGAACCGGTACGGATCGTCCGCGAGGTCACCGACTGGCCCCGACTCACCCCGGAGGCGCTGCGCCTCTGGCGCGAGCGACTGGCCGCACTGCGCGCGGACGAGCGCGGCGAGATCATCAACTGAGCCAGCTGGCGGACGGGAGGCGCGGGGCGGGGCCGCCACGGGCCTCCCGTCCGCTTCGCCCTGGTCTCAGTGCCCCGAACGCGCCCTGCGGACGTCAGCGGCTGAGCGCGTCGCTCGTCGTGACGGTCGCGAAGCTGCCGTCGAGCGCCGCCATGAAGGCGGCGTGGACGCTCGCGCCCAGGACGGTGACGCCCCCGAGCGTCAGGTCCGGCGCGGCGCACGCGTCGGCGACGACGGTCGCGGTGAAGCCGAGCTCGTGCGCGGCCCGGGTCGTCGAGTCGATGCACATACTGCTCATCATCCCGACGATGGTGACCTCGTCGACTCCGGCGTCGGTCAGCAGTTCCTGGAGTCCGGTGCCGATGAAGCTGTTCGGTGCGTGCTTCTCGAGGATCGGCTCGCCGTCCACGGGCGCGACCGACGGGTGGAAGTCGAGGCCCGGCGTGCCCGGCACGAAGAACGTGGCGTCGGCGTCGGTGGACACGTGGAAGACGTGCACCACCAGGTCGCCGGCGGCGCGGAAGGAGTCGAGCACGGTGCGGGCGGCGGCGGCAGCGGCCTCGGGTTCGACGAGGGGGAACGCCCCACCCGGGAAGTAGTCCAGCTGGATGTCGACGAGGAGCAGCGCGCGGGTCATCGGTTCAGTATGGCGGGCGGCGGGCTTCGATGCTGGCGAGACCTGGCGGGTGCGCTGTGACCCGGATGCGGGTCATAAACGACCGGACTCATTCGGAGCCCCCCGTTCGAGGGGTTTGGTCGTGTGCGGAGTCTCGGCTCAGCGCTGCTGGTCGTCCAGGTCGAGCGAGGAGGTCAGTTCCGGGAACGCCCGCGCCTGCTCGATGAGCTGCTGCGCCTTCCGCACGACCCCCTCGACGCTGTCCGCACCGGCGACGAGGCGCACCGGTGGTGCGGACATCTCCGTCAGGGCGAGGAGCGTCCGGGCGAGCTTCGCCGGATCGCCGCTCTGCTTGCCCTCCATGCCGCGGAAGAACTCCTTGGTCTGGTCCGACGAGGACCGGTAGTCGTCGAGGTGGACGTCGCCCCAGAACGTGGAGCTGCCCTCCGCGAGCAGGTCGGTCCGGAAGAAGCCGGGCTCGACGACCGTGGTGTGGATGCCGAACGGCAGGACCTCGTCGTGCAGCGCTTCCATCCACCCCTCGAGCGCGAACTTCGACGCGGCGTACGCGCTCCCACCGGCACCGGCGACGATGCCGGCGGTCGAACTGATGCTGATGACCCGACCGGAGCCCTGCGCCCGCATGACGGGGAGCACCGCGCGGGTGACGTTCATCGCACCGAAGAAGTTCGTCTCCATCTGCGCGCGGAACTGCTCCGGGGAGACCTCTTCGAAGAACCCGCCCTGGAAGCTCCCGGCGTTGTTCACGAGGACGTCGATGCGGCCGAACCGCTCGATCGCTGCCTCGACCGCGCTCCGGACGGTGCGCTCGTCCGTGACGTCCAGCGCGACGGCGAGCAGCTCGTCGTGCTGGCCGACCGCTGCGACGACACGTTCCGGGTCCCGCCCGGTCGCGACGACGTGGTGTCCGGCGTCCAGGGCAGCGCGCGCGAACTCGGTGCCCATACCGCGGCTGGTCCCGGTGATGAAGAAGGTCTGGGGTTCGGTCATGCCCCCAGCGAAGACCACTTCCGCGCAACGAGTGAGGCTCTGCCGAAACGGGGTCGAGCAGAACCTCCCTTCCGCCGCTCGAGCCGCCCTAGCGTCAGGGACATGGACTCCCTCGTGACCTCGACCCCGTCGGCTCGGTCGACCACTCCGGTTGCCGACGGCCGGCTGCCGTGGTTCCCGCTCGCTCTGCTCGCGGCGATCGGGTTCGTGCTCGTCGCCATGGAGACCATGCCCGCGGGCCTCCTGCCGGTCATCGCGGACGGCATGGGGACGTCCGAGGGCACGGTCGGACTGTTCGTCAGCGCCTACGCGATCGGCACCGTCATCGTCACGGTGCCGGCGATCGCACTCACGCGGGGCCTGCGCCGCAAGCCGTTGATCACGACGGCCATCGCCGTGCTGATCATCGCGAACACCCTCACCGCGTTCGCCCCGAACGTGACCGTCGCGCTCGTCACGCGGTTCGTCGCCGGCGCGGCTTCCGGGATCATCTGGGGCATGTTCGCCACCTACGCGCGGCGCATCAGTCCCGCGCGGTTCGCAGGCGTCTCGCTCGCCATCGTCTCCACGGGCGCCCCCGTCGGCTTCGCGCTCGGCACGCCGCTCGGGTCGTTCATCGGCACCGCCCTGGACTGGCGCTGGTCGTTCATCGGACTCAGCCTCGTCGGGGTCGTCATCCTCGCGCTGATCGCGGCGTTCGTGCCGGACGCACCCGGGCAGACCGGCACTGCGAAGCTCTCCGTGGTCAAGGTGTTCCGCATCCGTGGGATCGCGATCATCCTCGCCGTCATCGCCACGTGGATGGTCGCGCACAACACCATCTACACCTACATCTCCCCGTACCTGCGGGTGACCGGCACCGACCTCAGCGCCGGACTCGTCCTCCTCGTCTACGGCATCGCGGCGATCCTCGGCGTCGTGATCACCGGAGCACTGCTCGATCGGCATCCCCGCCCCCTGCTCCACCTGAGCGTCGGACTGTTCGTCGTCACCGGCGTCGTCCTGCTCGTCGGCCACGCATCGCCGGTCGCCGTCCTGGTCGCCGCCGTCCTGTGGGGAGTCAGCTTCGGTGGTGCCTCGACGCAGCTGCAGGCGGCGCTCACCACGGCCGGTGGGGAGAACGCCGACGTCGCCAGCGCGTTCCTGCCCGTCGCGTTCAACATCGCGATCTTCGTCGCCGGGGTCTTCGGAGCCGCGCTGTTGACCGTGTTCGACGGACTGGTCCTGGCCGTGGTGATGATCGTCTTCGGGGCGATCGCGGCGGTGCTCACCCTGGTCGGTCGGCGATCGGCGTTCCGCGCTCGGCTCTAGCGGACGGACGAGACCGCCGCCACGGTTCAACCGTTGACGAGGTCCCCGCCCCACGTCAGGTCGCTGTCCTCGTCGACCGGGAAGGCCTCGAACCGGTCGTCGGCCAGGACCGCGTCGACCAGGGCACGTGACCCGGCGACGATCGTCGAGTCCCAGTCGATCTCCGACGCGAGCACCCATGAGTGGTCTTCCGGCCAGAGCATCTGCGGGGTGTGGGCGAGGTCGACCACCGTCCCGATCCGAGCGCGGTCCAGCCACGTCGGGTCGGCGAGCTGCGGCAGCGTCATCGAGAGGAGGAAGCACTCGCGGTGCGGCCACGGGAAGAGCTCGACGGCGAGGGCAGAACGGATCGCGGCCTGCGCATCGTCGTGCTGCGCCTGGATCTCGAGCGCGTAGCGGCGCATCGCCTCGATCTCCTCCGCAGTCGCCTGATCGGCGCCCTGCCACCCGACAGCAAGCGTCGAACCCCCGCTCAGCTCACTCCACCCGCTCCAGATCGCCGCGACCAGGTCGTCCGATGTCGAGGTCGATGCCGCGAGGTGCTCGGTGAGCGCAGCAAGCAGGATCGGCTCGAACCAGCCTTCCGCGGGCGGGTGGACGCGCCAGCCGTCCTCGAACACCAGGTCGGACTCGTCGGGCCGGCCGGTCAGGCTCCGCCACTGGACGAGTGGGTGCATCGTCTTCCCGGTGCGTGCCGCGACCTCCACCCACGGCCACGCCGCCGACTCGATGTTCGGGTGGTCGCCCCACTCGTCCACGATCGAACGGTCCTCGCAGTCCGCCGACAGCGGGTGGAGGATGCGCGCGGAGGCCTCGAACCCGGTTCCGGCTGTCCCGCCCACGGTGCCGAACGTTCCCGCCCGGGCGAGCAGCCAGGCGCCGCGGGACACGTCGGTGATCAGTTCCACGTGCCGAGCCTAGGACGAGCCTCGACCGACACCGTCCGCGTGCACCGGCAGCGTCGGCAGAGCCGGTGCCGGATCCGTCGCGAGCCGAGCGTGGGTCTCCACGTCGAAGCGTTCGACGCCGTACCGCAGCTTCTGCCGCTCGGTGCCCTCCGCGGCGAACCCGGCGGCACTGGCGACCCGGCAGGACGCGGGGTTGTTCACCCCGTGCCCGAGCTCCAGGCGGCACAGCCCGACGCCGAACGCCCAGGACGAGACACTCGCCAGCGCCGCCGTCGCCAGTCCGCGTGCGCGTCCCCCACGCGCCAGCCAGTAGGACGCCCAAGCCGTCCCGTGCCGGAACTCGATCGCGGTGAGCCCGACGTTCCCGATCGCGACACCGTCGTCCACGACCGCCCAGTTCTTTGCGCGGTCGCCGAATCCGAGGGAACGGCTGATGTGCTCGCGCGACTGCGCCTCGTCGCGCAGATCGGCGTCGGGGAACCGCGTGTCCAGGTCCGGCGTCGTCCGCCGGGCGAGGAGCAGCGCGGGTGCGTCGTCGACCGACCACGGGCGCAGGGCGACCACCATGTGATCAGCCGACAGCGGGCGGCCGCGGACGGGACGCGCGCAGTGCCGGGAACTGCTCGTCGCGCCACTCACCGTCGACGGGCACGCCGCTCACGGCCGCACGTTCCTCGCGCTCCCGCAGCTCCACGCGTCGGATCTTGCCCGAGATGGTCTTCGGCAGCTCCGCGAACTCGACCCGACGCACGCGTGCGTACGCCGGGAGCGCGGTCCGCGCGTACGCGAGCACCTGCTCGGCGGTGTCCGCCGTCGCCTCGAACCCGGCGGCGAGGGTGACGTACGCCTTCACGACGTTGAGCCGGGCGTCGTCCGGGGCGGGCACGACGGCGCTCTCGGCGACGGCGGGGTGCTGCAGCAGTGCGCTCTCGACCTCGAACGGTGACACCTTGTAGTCGGACGACTTGAAGACGTCGTCGGTCCGCCCGATGAACGTCAGCTCCCCGTCGGCGTCCCGGACGACGATGTCGCCGGTGTGGAAGAAACCGTCGCGCATCGACGCCGCGGTCCGGTCGGGGTCACCGAGGTACTCGGCCATCAGGTTGACCGGCCGCTCGTCGAGGTCCAGGCAGACCTCGCCCTCGTCGCCGGGCCGCCCCGTGACGGGATCCAGCAGGGTCACGGTGACACCGGGCAACGCACGGCCCATCGCACCCGGGGTCACGGTGCTGCCCGGGGCGTTGCCGATGATCGCGGTGGTCTCGGTCTGCCCGTAGCCGTCGCGGATGGTCAGACCCCAGGCACGTTCGACCCGGTCGATGACCTCGGGGTTCAGTGGTTCTCCGGCCGACACGACCTCGCGCAGTGCGCGAGGGCGCGCACTGAGATCGGACTGGAGCATCATCCGCCAGGCGGTGGGCGGTGCGCAGAAGGTGCTCACCTCGGCGGCGTCCAGCTGGGCGAGGAGCGCGGCCGGGTCGAACCGCGGGGTGTCGTGGACGAAGACGGTCGCCTCGGCGATCCACGGCGCGAAGAAGCAGCTCCAGGCGTGCTTGCCCCAGCCGGGCGAGCTGATCGCCAGGTGCACGTCCCCGGGCCGCAAGCCGAGCCAGTGCATCGTGCTGAGGTGCCCGACGGGGTACGACGTCTGGGTGTGCACGACCATCTTCGGCTTCGAGGTCGTGCCCGACGTGAAGTAGACGAGGCAGGGGTCGGCGGTCTTGGTGACGACGACCGGTCGTGACTCCCCCGCGGGCGCTGGTTCGCCGAGGTCCGACGGGTACTCCGTCCAGCCGTCCGCAGCGCCGCCGATCACGATGCGGGAGAAGACCCCACGCACGTCGTCGTACTTCGCGGTCTCGCTGCGGTTCGTGACGACGTGCGCCACGGCTCCGCGGTCGACGCGGTCCTGCAGGTCGGCGGTGTCGAGCATCGTCGACGTCGGCAGGATCACCGCCCCGAGCTTGATCACCGCGAGCATCGTCTCCCACAGCTCGAGCTGGTTGCCGAGCATGACCAGCACGTGGTCGCCCTTCCGAACGCCGTGCTCGTGCAGGCGCACGGCCAAGCGGTCGGACCGGGCGGCCATCTCCGCGTAGCTGAGCCGCTGTTCCGAGCCGGCCGCGTCGACGATCCAGAGCGCGATGCGGTCGTTGCCGGCCGCGATGACGTCGAACCAGTCGTCGGCCCAGTTGAAGGTGTCGCCGAGGTCCGGCCACCGGAAGGCGGCGCGGGCGGCCTCGGCGGACTCTGCGGAGAGCAACTGGTCACGGGCAGCGCGGTACGCGGCGGTCACGTTCGGGTTGGGCACGGACCGATCATGCCGCATCCGTCTGGTTGCCGATCCCGAACAGCCGGCGTGTGTTCCCCGACGTGAACGCATCGCGTGCGGTGTCCGAGGGGAACTCCCGCAGGAACGCCTCGATCTCGTCCGCGGAGGGCCGCTGGAACGGGTGGTCGGTGGAGAACAGCAGCCGGTCGGGCGTCGTGACGTCGAGCGCGTGCCGGAGCAGCGTGGGGCTGAGCATGCCCGAGCTGGTGATGTGGACGTTGGAGCGGACGTAGTCGGAGACCTTCCGCTCGAGCCCGGCGATCCGCGAGAGGCTGTCCGCGCGGTCGAGCCAGAAGAGCAACAGCTCGCCCCAATGGCCCAGCACGATCTGCAGGTCCGGGTGCCGGTCGAAGGTGCCACCGACGATGAGGCGAAGTGCCGCGCGTGCCGCCTCGAGGTGCCAGCCCCACCCGAAGGTCGCCAAGCCGAGCTCGACCATCGGGTCGAACCCCTCGTACGCCGCTTCGCGCAGCCGCTTCGACGGGACCTGCGGGTGGATGAAGACCGGCTGCCCCAGCGACGCTGCGGCGGCGAAGAGGTCGTCGTACCGGCGATCGTCGAGCGGCACCTCGCCGGTCCGCCCGTAGACCATCGCCCCCACGCAGCCGAGGCCGGCGGTGCGCTCCAGTTCGGCGACGGCAGCGCCCGGGTCGGCCATCGGCAGGGTCGCGAACGCGCGGAACCGGTCCGGGTGGTCCGCGACCGCGGCGATCGCGATGTCGTTCGCCTGCCGACTGAGCGGGATCGCGTCCGCGGCATCGAGCGGCTGCGCTCCGGGCGGCGCAAGGGACAGCACCTGCACGTCGATCCCCTGCTCGTCCATCGCGGCGAGCCGGGCGTCGCCGAGGTCACGGAGCAGCTCGCCGTTGTCGCCGAGTTCGTCCAGCGCCGTGCTCGGGTCGCGGCGGTCCTCGGGCAGGGCGTTGACGGCGTCCGTCAGGGCCGGGTGGTTCCAGTGCTCTTCGATCGCGATCAGGGTCATCGGGGTTCCTCCGTCAGGTCTCGCACCGACGCGTTCACTCATCGGCGTTGAGTGAACCGTACACCTCGCTCAACGCCGTAGAGTCAGACACATGGCCGAGACCTCACGCGACGCGAAACGCGCACAGACCGCCGAGCGCATCCGCGCGGCTGCTCGTCAGCAGTTCGGTGCGAACGGGTACGAGGGCACGACGATCCGGGGCATCGCCGCAGCGGCCCGCATCGATCCGTCGCTCGTCATGCAGCACTTCGGGTCGAAGGCAGCGCTGTTCGCGACCGCCGTGCAGCTGCCTGCCACGTCGGACGGTGGGAGCGAGCGCGCGGCCGCTGACCACCTGCTCGACGTCCTGGGGATCCGTTTCGACGCGCTCCCCGCCGAGACGGCCGCGCTCGTCCGGTCGATGCTGACGGTGCCCGAGGCGGCGGACACCATGCGCGGCTACCTCGACGAGCGGGTCGAGAACCTGGCGCGCTCACTCGACGGCGACGACGCCCGACTGCGGGCGTTGATGACCGTGAGCGGCATCCTCGGCATCACGATCACGCAGCACTTCCTGCGCCTCAGCGCGTTCGAAGGCGCGTCACGTGACGACCTGCTCCGCGCGGCGCAGGGCTGGGTCGAGTCGCTCACCACCGGGTCGCACCCCACCGAATCCAGCGCTCCGCAGTAGCGGCGGTCACGCTCCTCCGCCGACGGCCGCGCGGATCGCTGCGATCGTCTCCGTGGTCTCGACGTGCAGGTGCGCCCGGATCCCCATCGCCCGAGCAGCCTCGATGTTCTCCGGCACGTCGTCGATGAACAGGACATCCGCGGGTGCGGCGTCGAGCCGGTCGAGTGCGATCCGGAACGCCTCGGGTTCCGGCTTCGTGACGCCGATCTCGTGGCTGTAGCAGATCGGGTCGAACACGGCCGCGAACCCGAACCGTCGCTCCTCTTCCTGACGGGCGCCGTCACCAGAATTGGACAGGATCGCGAGCCCGACCGTCCCGCGCAGACCGGCGACGAAGTCGAAGAGCGGCTCGTTCAAGGAGCCGCAGTACGCGTCCCAGAAGTCGGCTCGCATCGACGCGAGCACCTCGGCCGAGGCGCCGAGTGCGGCGCCGATCTTCCCCCAGTACTCGTCGTCGACCCCGGTCCTCCGCGCGGCATCGGGCAGGTCGGCGGCCGACAACCGCGTTGAGAACTCCTCGTCGGTCAGGCCGAACGCAGCCGCCCACCTCGTGCGGAACTGTCCGGGCCATGCCGCGTCGTCGACCATCTCGAGCACGCCACCGACGTCGAGCAGCAGCCACCGCACCCCATCGCCCGTCATGCGGAGACCCCGCCGAGTCGGCGGACCATCTCGAGCTCCCGCTCGTCGGGCGCGAGGACGTACGGCTCGGTCACCCCGGTCGGCTCGTACCCGCGCCGGGCGTAGAAGGCCTGAGCCCGCAGGTTGCGCTCGTGCACGTGGAGTCGGAGCGTGGTCCCGTGGCCGGAAGCCCATGACTCGACGGCGTCGAGCAACGCATCGGTCACGCCGGCCGCACGGCCGCGGTGCGACGGCGCGACGTACACCCCGACCAGCAGTGGCCCGGTCGCGGCGTCGGGTATGAACGCCCCCATCGCACCGGCCCAGCGTCCGTTGGTGTCGATCGCCACGAGCGAGGTGCCCCCAGTGTCCTGACCTCGGCGGCCCCGCGCACGCCACTCGGTCTCGTCGAGCTGCTCGGCGTCCTCCAGGTGCTCCGCGTAGGCCATCGGGGTGTCCCGGAGCATCTCCAGGCGGAGCGCTCGGACGGCCTCCCAATCGGCTTCGGTCGTCGGTCGGATGGTGATCCCCTGCATGGACCGAGCCTAGGACAGCGGGCGGTCGGCGAAACTCGTCCGAACTGGTTCCAATCGACTTCGGGCAGGGCACCGAATCACCTGCACAGACCGGGAAACACCCGGAGCGCTCACCAGCCGCACATTGCTGGTTCTCCACCCTGCACCAGGGTGTGTTCGGCGCGCACACAGCAGC
>NZ_JADKSB010000018.1:0-59633 GCF_015350935.1 Curtobacterium sp. VKM Ac-2887
GGGAGGCCCGGTACCAGCTGGTACCGGGCCTCCCGTCCGCCTTTTCCCTGTTTTCACGCAACCGGCCTCGCAGGCTCGGTCGGCGCTGGCGCCGCGCGCCGCTGGCGCGTCGCTTCATGCGGAGCGCGCGCGCGCGTTGCGGGAGTCCGCACGCGACCGCACCGCGGCGCCCCCCCCGCACGCGGGGAACCGCAAGAGCAGTCGACGACTGTTGCCGTGGCGGCGTCGCCGGGTGAGGCTTCTCATGCACCGACCGCCGTGCCCCTCCCGAGGGGCCAGACCGCGGTACCCCGTCCGGTACCCGAACCTCGTGGCCCACCCACTCCGTCGTCCGTCCTCGCCTGATCCGAGGACGGGCGCCGGTCAGGACCGCGAGGGCCCGGACGCGCGGCAGACCCGACGGCGGTCGGTGCCGAACCCCGCTCCACTCCCCCACCCCGTTCCCCCGAAGGGACAGCCGATGTGCGGCATCATCGCGGCCCGCGTGTCTGACGACGCGACGCCCTACCTGCTCGACGGACTCGAACGACTCGAGTACCGCGGCTACGACTCCGCCGGCATCGCCGTCCGGACCGCCGCCGGACGCACCGAGACGATCCGCTCGGTCTCCCGCGTCGGGGACCTGCGCACGCTCGTCGCCGCCCGGTCCGGCGACGCCCTGACCGGCGTCGGCATCGGCCACACCCGCTGGGCCACGCACGGTGCCGTGCGCGAGGCGAACGCCCACCCGCACGCCGACTGCTCGCGCCGGATCAGCATCGTGCACAACGGCATCATCGAGAACGCCGACCGCCTGCGTGACATGCTCACGGCGCAGGGCCACCGGTTCCGCTCCGAGGTCGACTCCGAGGTCATCGCGCACCTCGTCGAGCGCGCCCTGGCCGTCGACCCGGACCTGATGCTCGCCGTGCAGATCGCGACCGCGCAGCTCGAGGGGTCGTGGGCGATCGTCGTCCTCGACGCCCGCGACGGCCGGATGGTCGTGGCTGCGGACCGTTCCCCGCTCGTCGTCGCCCGGTCCGCCCGCGGCGACTTCGTGGCGAGCGACATCGGTGCGATCGCCGAGTGGTGCGAGACCTTCGTGGCGCTCCGCGACGGTGACGTGGTCGAGCTCGGCGAGGCCTGGACCTGGTCGTCGAACGGGATCACCGTCCCCGTGCCGTTCCCCACCCCGTCGCCGTTCGCCGCCACCGCGCTGGACCTCGGCGACCACCCCGACCACATGGCGAAGGAGATCGGCGAGCAGGCCGACGTCGTCAGCACGATCCTGGACCGCATCGCCCGCCGCACCGCGGACGGCAGCATGTGGGTCGGCCTCGGGCTGCCCGCCTTCCAGCGCCTGGCGATCGTCGCCTGCGGCACCTCGCTCAACGCCGGCCAGGTGATCGCCACCGCGCTGCGCGGCATCGGCGGCGTCCCCACCGACATCGTCGTCGCGAGCGAGGCCGACCAGGCCGTCCTCGGCCCCGACACCCTGGTCGTCGCGATCAGCCAGTCCGGCGAGACCGCCGACGTCCTCCGCGCGCTCGACCGCTTCGAGGACCGCCACCCGGTGCTCGCGCTCACGAACAACATGCACTCCTCGCTGGCCCGTCGCGCCGACGCCGTGCTCCACTGCCACGCCGGTCCGGAGATCGGCGTCGCAGCGACGAAGACGTTCACCGCGCAGGTCGTCGTCGGGGTCGCCGCGGTGATCTCTGCGCTCGTGGCGTCCGGCCGCATCGAGGTCGCACGTGCCCACGCGCTCGTCGACGAACTGCTCGACCTGCCGGCACGCATCGAGCACGCCACGCAGGTGTCCGCCGACCGGATGCCGCTCCTGGTGTCGAGCGTGAAGGAGGCCACCGGCTTCCTGTTCCTCGGCCGCGGTGCGGGCCTGCCGTACGCCGCCGAGGGCGCACTCAAGCTCAAGGAGCTCAGCTACCGCTGGGCCGAGGCGTACCCCGCGGGCGAGCTGAAGCACGGCCCGCTCGCCCTCGTCGACGAGGGCACCCCCGTCGTCGTGATCGACCACGGGGAGCCGAAGATCCAGTCGGCGATCGCCGAGGTCCGGGCCCGCGGCGGGTTCGTCATCACCATCGGCGGCGAAGGCTCCGACATCCCGGCGCTCGGCAGCCGCGGCACCGGCGGACTCGCCTGGGGCGCCATGGCGGCGCCGTGGGGTCCGCTCGAGGCCGTCGTGCCGCTGCAGATGCTCGCCCGCGAACTCGCGCTGCAGCTCGGCTGCGACGTCGACAAGCCGCGCAACCTGGCGAAGTCGGTGACGGTCGAGTGATGCGCGGTCGGATGAACCACCTGACGACGTTCCTGGTCGTGCTCACGGCGTTCGCGATCGCCATGACGACGGTGCTCGTCGTCGTGGTGGCCGGGCCGACCGTCCTGGGCTGAGCCGGGCGGGCGGGCGCGGGCGGGCGGGCGGGCGTCGACTCGGATCGACGTTCTCGATGTCGTACGACGTCGAGGGTGTCGTTCCACATCGTCCTCGACGCCGGGTCTCGGGCAGTTCGCGGGACACGGCTGCGATGCTGGTCCCTTGACCACCGCAGCCCCGCCCCTCGTGTTCGTCGCGCTCGTCGTCGGCGCGCTCCTGCCGTTCCTGCCGCTCGTCGGACGCGTCGCCCGGATCGCCGCGACCATCGCCCACGAGGTCGGGCACTGCATCGTCGTCGTCCCGTTCGGCGGCCGCATCCAGCGCATCGACCTGCACCCGGACGGCTCCGGCGAGGCCTGGGTCCAGCTCGGCCGGGTCCCCGGCGGCATCCGCTGGCTCGTCCGGATCCTCAACCTCTACGCCGGGTACAGCGCGCCGCTCTGGGCCGGGGTGCTGCTGGTGACCGGGGTGCTGCACGGCTCGCGGTGGCTGCCCGTCGCCGTGCTCGGGGTCATCGGGCTCGTGGCGCTGGTGTTCGTGCGGAACTGGTTCGGGCTGCTCGTCGTGCTCGGGTTCGACGTCCTGGCGCTGTGGGTGGCACTGCGTCCGTCCGAGACCACGGTGCTCGTGGTCGCCGCGGTCGGGGCGTTCTTCGTCGTCGACGGACTGCGGTCGGTCATGCAGGTCGCACGGTGGCTGCTCACCGGCGCCCGCGTGCAGACGGACTTCCACATCGCCGCGGCCGAGATGCGGGTGCCGGCCGGGGTCTGGTTCGTGCTGTTCGTGCTGGTGAACGGCCTCGCGGTGTGGCTTGCACGGGTCCCGCTGCTCGAGGTCTGGGACACCGTCGTGGCGGGCGTGCGCGCGCTCTTCTGACGGGGTGCCGTGCTCGCACCACGTCCGCGACGATCCACGCGGTGATCGACTCGTGCAATGTCGCAGAACGGGTGCGCAGCCCCGCGCCTACTCCCAGGGGCACTGCGCGAGCTCGGCGGGGTCGAACACCCGGCCGCCGGCGACGACGAGCGACCGCGGCACCCGTCGCACCAGGGCGTCCATCGGGTTCTCGGCGTCGAGCAGCACCACGTCGGCACGCGCCCCCGCCACGAGGTCGTGCGCCTCGTCGGTGACGAACCGGGCACCGTCGCGCGTGGCGAGCTCCACCACGCGGGTCAGGTCCTCGTCCCGCACCACACCGCCGGCCCGCGCGTACTGCCACGCGATGCCGAGCAGGTCGCCGTCGCCGTAGGGGCTCCACAGGTCACGGATGCCGTCGGTGCCGAAGCCGAACCGCACGCCGGCCTCGTCGAACTCTTGCAGGGGAAGCTGTCGCATCCGCACCGGGGCGACGGTGGTCATCGTGACGCCGAGCGACGCCATCCGGGCGAGCAGGTCGCGGCGACGCACGGGATCGACGTCGACGATCGCGAACCCGTGGGCGATGTTGACCCTGCCCGGTGCGATGCCGAGCCGCTCCACCCGGTCGAGCACCAGGTCGAACGCGAACGCACCGAGCTCGGCGGGCTCGTGCAGGTGGATGTCGATGCCGCACCCGGTGTCGGCGGCGATGGCGAACAGGCCGTCGAGCTGCCCGACCGGGTCGCGGTCGATGAGCGACGGGTCGAGCCCACCGATGTGGTCGGCTCCGGCCGTCGCCGCCTGCCGCAGCAGGTCGAGCACACCGGGCCGCCGCAGCACGCCGTCCTGTGGGAACGCGACGATCGACACCTCGACCGCACCGTCGAGCGCGTCGGCCGCCGCACGCACGGCCTCGATCCCCCGCAGCCCGACGCCGAGGTCGACGTCGACGTGTGTGCGGACCCGGGTGGTGCCGGTGCGCAGCCCCTCGCGCAGCACCCGGGTGGCGACGGGTTCGCTCGGGATCCCGAGGGCGTCACGCCGAGCTCGTTCGTGCGCGATGCGCCCCTGCGTGCCGGGCTCGCCGCCGTACGACTCCCACTCGTGCCCCCACCAGCTCTTGTCGACGTGGGCGTGCGTGTTGACGAACCCCGGCAGCGCGAGCTGGCCGCGCCCGTCGACGACCCGAGCACCAGCACCAGCACCGGCACCGCCACTGGCACTGGCACCGCCCGCGACGCCGTCGCCCGCTCCGGACGCGGTGACCGAGACGATGCGGCCGTCCGCCACCCGGATGTCCGACCGTGCACCACCCCACGGACGGACATCGCGGATGATCAGGGTCGCTTCGTCGGTCGCCATGCCCCCCATCGTGGCAGCCGCCAGAGCTCCGCCGCGACCCCACCGCACCCCGGTTCCGCGTAACGGAACGCCGCAATCGCCTGTCCACGCAGCGAAGGCTGCGAGGCTACCGCCAGACGACTCCCGGAGGTGTCCCATGGCGAACGACGATCACGGTTTCTCGACCGAACAGGTGCACGGCGGCTTCGTGCCCGACGCGGGGCACGGCGCACGGATCCCGGCCATCCACATGTCCTCCGGCTTCCTCTTCGACGACTTCGACCAGGCGCGCGACCGCTTCGCCGGCACCGAGGACGGCTACACCTACACCCGCCTCGGCAACCCGACGAACGCCGACGTCGAGCGCCGCGTCGCCCTGCTCGAGCGGGGCGTCGAGGCGATCCTCGTCGGCAGCGGCCAGGCGGCGGCCACCATCGCGTTCCTCGGCCTCCTGCAGGCGGGCGACCACGTCGTCGCCGCCCGCAGCATCTACGAGGGCACCAAGGGGCTGCTCGTGCAGAACCTCGGCCGCCTCGGCATCGAGGTCGACTTCGTCGCCGACCAGCGCGACCTCGACGAGTGGGCACGGCTCGTCCGCCCGAACACGAAGGCGTTCTTCGCCGAGACGATCCCGAACCCGAAGAACGACGTCCTCGACATCACCGGCGTCGCCGACACCGCGCACCGTGCCGGGGTCCCCCTGATCGTGGACAACACCCTGGCGACGCCGTACCTGGTCCGCCCGGTCGAGCACGGCGCCGACATCGTCATCCACTCGGCATCGAAGTTCCTGTCCGGCCACGGCGCGGGCCTCGGCGGCGTGGTCGTCGACGGCGGCACGTTCGACTGGTCCGCATCCCCCGAGCGCTGGCAGCACCTCACCAGCCCGGAGCGGTCACTCGGCGGCGACAGCTACGTCGAGCGTTACGGCAACCGGGCGTTCGTCGTCTTCGCGCGTGACGTCGTCGCCTCGCGCATCGGCCCCACCCCGTCGCCGTTCAACGCGTTCCTGATCCGCCAGGGCATCGAGACGCTGAGCCTGCGCGTGGAACGCCACAGCGCGAACGCGCTGGCGGTGGCGCAGTGGTTGGAAGCACAGCCGGAGGTGACGAGCGTCGACCACGCGGGTCTGGCCTCCAGTCCGTTCCACGACCTCGCCCAACGCTACCTGCCGCGCGGAGCCGGCTCCGTCTTCGCGTTCACGCTGGCGGGCGGCGAAGCCGCCGCGCACACCTTCATCGACAGCGTCCAGCTGTTCAGCCGGATGACCCACCTGGGCGACGTCCGCTCGCTGATCCTGCACCCCGCGACGACGACGCACGCCGGCAAGACCGCCGCGGAGCGCGCCGACCAGGGCATCGACGACGGTCTGATCCGTCTGTCGGTCGGCATCGAGGACGTCGCGGACCTGCTCCGCGACCTGGAACGCGGGTTCGCCGCGTTGCGTTCTGCAGACGGCAGTGCTGACCGGGAGGCCCGTGGCGCGTCCGACGCGGAGCGCGCGTCCCTGGAACACTCGGTCCCGGGCACGCACGTGATCTCGGAGGAGCTCTAGACGATGGCACGACCGCAACACTTCGGGTACTTCTTCTCACGCGGGTTCGGCCCGCAGGCGTGGGGGCGCTCGGACTGGGACTGGGGCCACGACTGGACCAAGCCCGACCTGTACCAGCAGTCCGTCCGCACGCTCGAGCAGGCCGGCATGGACCTGGTGATCGCGGAGGACGCCATCTCGCTCGGCAACCCGTCGACGCTCGACCTGCGCATCCGCCAGGCGTACGGCGGCCCGAAGCACGACCCGTTGCTGCTCGCGCCGTACCTGTTCGCGGCGACCTCGCACATCGGCATCGCGCCGACCGTCAACGCCGGGTTCACGCCGCCGTACCTGGCCGCACGACAGTTCGCCACGCTGGCGCACCTGTCGTCCGAACGGCTCGGCATCAACGTCGTGACCGACGTCGGCAGTGCCCGGCACGCTGGTCTGCCGCCGCTGCCGCACGACCAGGCGTACGACCGGGCCGAGGAGTGGATCACGCTGCTCCGCCGGCTCTGGGGGTCGTGGGGGTCGTCCGGGTACGTCGGGGACCCCTCCGACTGGCACTTCGCTGACGGCGACGCCCTCGACGCGTTCCACCACGAGGGCGCGTACTTCACCGCCGACGGCCCGCTCAACGCGCTGCCGCTCGACTCGGACCCGGTGGTCGTCTCCCCCGGTGGCTCCGGTCGGGGCCTCGCGTTCGCCGGCACCCACTCGGACGTGCAACTCGCGCTCGCGCCCCTGTCGGCCGCCGCGGTGGCGGACTACCGCGGTCGCGTGATCGCCGCAGCGCAGGCCGCCGGACGCACGGCCGCCGACCTGCGCATCCTGTTCGTCCTCAAGCCCGAGATCGTCTCGTCGTCCGACGAGGCCGACCGGATCGTCGAGGCGTCCCGGCACCCGTCCGACGACGACCTGCGGACCGCGGCGATCGCGTGGTCGAGCGACTCCGAGACGGACCTGCTCGCGCTCGACCTCGACGCGCCCGTGCCGGACGGGACCTTCGGCGACCACGTCTCCGCCGGCACGATCCGCGGGCTGCTCGGCGACACCCCGGACGCCCCGCTGCGCGCGCTCCTGGAACGCAAGGCCCGCAAGGGGCGGGTGTCCTCGCGCGAGGGCTTCGTGGGGACCGCCGACGAGTTCGCGGACTTCATCGAGGAGCTCGGGTCGGACGCGGACAACGACGGCATCATCTTCTCGGGCGACCTGCACCCGGCGCAGATCCACCGGATGTTCGGCGACCTGGTGCCGGTGCTCCGGCGCCGTGGGATCCTGCGGCGGGAGTACGGCGCCGGGGGCATCCGGGCGAACCTGTTCGACTTCTAGTGGTGGACCGGCTCGACTAGTGGTGGACCGGCTCGACCACGCCTGATTCCTCGACGTCACGGACGTCGTCGGCCGTGCGGAGGATCTCCGCACGGTCCGAGGCGGAGTTGATCGCCCAGTAGTAGATCACCAGTGAGAACACCGCGACCACGACGATGTCGATCCACAGCGGGAACAGCGGGTGCGTCAGCGGACCGAAGTCGCTGAGGAACACGATGAGCCCCATGCCGATCAGGTAGGGCAGCAGCCACTGCGCCGCCTTCCAGTCCCAGCGCGGCCGGACGCTCGAGGCACCGCGGAACACGTTGTTCAGGATGATCACCACGGCACCGATGAGGATCGCGACGCCGAGCTTCCAGTCGGTGTCCCACCCGGTCCACAGGATGATGAGGTTCGCGACGATGAACGCGACCGGTGACAGCACCGCGGCGGCGGGCATCCGGTAGGGGCGCTCGATCTCCGGGATCCGCTTCCGGAACGCACCGAGCGCCAACGGGGCACCGGCGTACATCAGGACCGACGCGCTCGTGATGAGGCTCACCAGCCCCTGCCACGAGGGGAACGGTGCGAAGCACGCGCAACCGACGACGAACGCCGTGACGAGCCCGACCCACGGCACGCCCTGCTTCGTCGTCCACTCGAACGCCTTCGGGAAGTACCCGTTGCGACTGAGTCCGTAGGAGATGCGGCTCGTCGCCGTCACGTAGATCAGCCCGGTCCCCGCGGGCGAGATGATCGCGTCGATGAAGATGACCACCGCCAGCCACGTGATGCCCGCGGCCATCGCGATGTCGGCGAACGGCCCCGTGTACTTCGTGAAGTCGGCGGTGGCCCAGGACCCCTGGATCGCATCCGACCGGAGCACCCCGAGGAACACGACCTGCAGCAGCAGGTAGATCACCAGCCCGATGAGCACCGAGCCGATGACGGCGCGCGGGATGTCCCGCCGCGGGTTCTTCGCTTCACCCGCGAGCTGGTCGGCCTGCTCGAAGCCCAGGAAGGCGAAGATGATGCCGGAGGTGGACACCGCCGCCAGGACCCCCTTGGCACCCTCGGGCATGAAGCCGTCAGCCGCCGTGAAGTTCGAGCCGTGGAACCCGCTGAACGCCAGCACGATGATGACCAGCAGCGGGATGGCGACCTTCCACCACGTCGCCGCCGAGTTCGTGTTCGCGAGGATCCGGACGCTGAGCAGGTTGATCACGGTGACCACCGCCATGAGGACGACGGCGACCGCGATGCCCGCGCCGGTGAGCAGCTGCTGCGTCTCCCCGTCCACCGTCGTCGTGTGCAGCCACGGGTGCGCGAACTGCCAGTGCTGCGCGTACTTGATCATCGCCTCGACCTCGATCGGGGCGACGGTCACGGACTGCAACCAGGAGAACCAGCCGAACGACGCGCCGGCGATGCCACCGAACGCGATGTGCGGGAACCGTGCCGTCCCGCCCGCGATCGGGAACATGCCGCCGAGTTCGGCGTGTACGAGGGCGAGGACGAGGATCGCCACACCACCGATGAGCCACGAGATGATCGCGGCCGGGCCGGCGGTCTTCAGGGCCTCCTGTGACCCGAAGAGCCAACCGGAGCCGATGATCGACCCCGTCGAGGCCCAGATGAGCCCGATGAAGCCCACGTTCCGCTTGAGGCCGGAGTCCGGCAACGCCGGCGTCGTCGTTGTAGCCACTGCTGCTCCCGTCGAGTGAGCGGGCCCCACGAACGGGGGTCGCGCTCATCGACTCTGGCACCGGGACAGCGGCTTGGCCGGATTCTTTAACATGCCGGAAACAATTGTGCTGTATAAGCACTCAGGCTGCTACTTCTTGGACTTCTTCTTCTTGCCGTCGTCCTTCTTGTCCGACTTCTTCTTGTCGGACTTCTTCTTGCCGTTGTCCTTCTTCTTGGACGGCGTCTTGTCCGACTTCTTCGGCTTCTTGCCGTCGTCCTGCTTCTTGGACGGCTTCTTGTCCGACTTCTTCGGCTTCGCTTCCCCCGAAGGCAACGGCAGGACCGGTGCCTGCTCCGGCGACTCGACCCCGTCGATCGGCTCGACGACCACGGCGGAACCCGTGTCCAGCGCGACGTCGACCGCGTGTTCCTCGAGCACGGGCGCGAGCGCGTCCGTCACCCGCTCCACGGTGAGCACCGCGTCGTCCTCGGCGAGCCGCAACAGCGCCTGCGCGGTCCGCACCCGGGTCGTGGTCTTGCGTGCCAGGACGTCGGCGCGCGCACCCTCGAGGAACGTGCGGAGCGTGCGCTCGACGACCGACCGTCCACGCGGTGCAGCGCGGTCCAGGCGGTCCAGCTCACCGGCGACCCCGGCCACGTCATCGGCGACGTGCTCGTGCCGCACCGACTCGATCAGCGCCGCGATCGCTGCTGCACCCCGTTCGACAGCAGCCGAACGCTGGTCGAGCACGACGAGCATCTCGACGACCGAACCGTAGGTGACGGTCTCGAGGCGGACGGGCTCGGCACCCCGGCCGCGGACGACCAGGCGGGCGTCGGGCGTGGGCAGCCAGGCAGCGAGGGCGGCAACCGTGGCGACGGACCCCACGATCCGCTCGTAGTCGGCGAGCACCACTCGCTCCTGCTCGCGCAGACGGACTCGGATCGCGATCTCCTGCACCACGTGGGGGCCTTCCGTTCGGGGTCGGCGCGGGCGTTTCTCTGCGCCTCCTCCGGAGCGTAGTCCCCTGACGTGGCGAGACAGCGAACGCCCCGGCATCGTCCAGGGACGGTGACGGGGCGTTCGTGCAACACGTGGTGACAGCGGCTCGACGACCGGCGAATGGTGGAGATGGGGGGAATCGAACCCCCGTCCATCGCTGCAATTCGACGTCTTCTACGGGCGTATCCGGATAGTTCGTTCTGCTCGGCCCCGTCCTTTGCTACCGGCTTCTAGGACGACGGGCCCAGTCTCAGTGCAAGTCCCGCACGGCCCTGAGGCGCAACCGTGCAGCAAGTCCTCTGGATGACGCCGGGATCAGGTTAGGGGACGGTCACCTGGCCGACGGACTTCATGTGCTGGGCTGCTTACGCAGCGAGAGCGAAGTCAGTGCGCTTGGAATTGGCACTTGTTGTTTTCCACGGATCGTTCGCGAGATAACCGTGGGTCCTCGGCCCGCTTCCCGTCGGCACACAGGCAATGTCGAAACCGATCATCCCCATGCGGGCCGGACGTGCGAGCCGCTGTCACGCTGTTGAGTTGTGTTGCGACTGCTCCGATCGGACCAGTCCCTCAGTCTAGCTGACCGAGGTACGAGGCCGCTACTCGCCGACGCGGTTCTTCGTGCGCATGGCCCGCTCGGCCTCACGCTTGTCGGTCTTCTCCCGCATGGCCTGACGCTTGTCGAACTCGCGCTTGCCCTTGGCGACCGCGATCTCGATCTTCGCTCGGCCATCGTGGAAGTAGATCTGCAGCGGCACGAGGGTGTAGCCACCCTGGGCCGTCTTGTGCGAGATCTTCACGATCTGCTGCTTGTGGAGGAGCAGCTTGCGCTTGCGCCGAGGTGCGTGGTTGTTCCACGTGCCCTCGGTGTACTCGGGGATGTGCACGGCATCGATCCAGGCTTCGCCCCGGTCGATGTAGGCGTACCCGTCGACCAACGAGGCGCGTCCCATTCGCAGGGACTTCACCTCGGTGCCGGACAGGACCATGCCGGCCTCGTACGTGTCCTCGATGAGGTAGTCGTGTCGGGCGCGACGGTTCGTCGCGACGATCTTCTCACCGCGTTCCTTCGCCATGACGACTCCTCTCGTTCCGGGCACTGCAGTGCGCAGCCCTACAGACTACCCAACAGCAGGCGCCTCACGCACCTTCCCGGCGCGGCGGATCAGACCTTGAGGTAGCGGCGGATGGCGATCGACGCCGACACCGCGGCGAGCAACACCCCGATGACGATCACCGACGGCACCACGATGGCCGCATCCCCCATGCCGATGAACGCTGTGCCGGTGAAGCGCTCGGCCAGGAAGTTCCGGACGAAGAACCACACCACCGCGGTGATGGCGCCACCCGCCAGGACGGCTCCGATGGCGGCGGCGATCACCCCCTCGAGCACGAACGGCGTCTGGATGAACCGGTTCGACGCACCGACCAGCCGCATGATGCCGAGCTCTCGTCTGCGACTGAAGGCGGACAACCGGATCGTGGTCGCGATGAGGAGCACGGCGGCGACGAGCATCAGCGCCGCGATGCCGATCGCCGTGTACGACGACGCGTTGAGCAGGTTGAAGATCGGTTGCAGGTAGCCGCGTTGGTCGACGACGCTCTGCACACCGGCGACCTTCGACAGGCTCTCGACGAGGACGTCGGCCTGCGACGGGTTCTTCAGGTTCACCCAGAAGGTCTCGTTGAGGTACTCGGGCTTGACGAACTCGGTCGCCGCGGAGTCCTTGAACTGCTCCTTGAAGCGGGTGAACGCCTGGTCCTGGTCCTCGTAGTACGTCTTCTCGATGTACGGCTTGAGCGTGGACGACTCGAGCTGGGCCTGGACCTGCTTCCGCTGGTCCTCGGTGGCCTTGGCACCCGTGCAGTTGCCGGTGGTGTCAGTGTCGGTGCACAGGTAGACGGCGACCTGCGCCCGGTCGTACCAGTACCCCTTCATCTGGTTGATCTGCATCTGGAGCAGGATCGCGGTCCCGACGAAGGTGAGCGAGATGAAGGTCACGAGGACGACGGAGACGACCATCGACGCGTTGCGCCGCAGGCCCGAGCCGACCTCGGACATGACGAGCCCGAGCCTCATCGGATGAGCCCCGGGATGGTCTGGATGCCGGTGGTGTTCGACACGGTGCCGCGCTGGATCGGGACCGCCTGGGTCTGGTAGCCGCCGGACTGCTCGTCACGGAGGACCGTGCCGTTCGACAGCTCGATGACCCGACGCTGCATCTGGTTCACGATGCTGGCGTCGTGGGTCGCCATGAGCACGGTGGTGCCTCCCTGGTTGATGCGTTCGAGGAGCGCCATGATGCCGGCGGACGTGGTGGGGTCCAGGTTGCCGGTGGGCTCGTCGGCCAGCAGGATCGCCGGCTTGTTGACGACGGCGCGGGCGATCGCCACGCGCTGCTGCTCACCACCGGAGAGCTCGTGCGGCATGCGGGTCGCCTTGCCCGCGAGTCCGACGAGCTTCAGCACGTCCGTGACGGCCTCGCTGATGAAGCCCTTGCTCTTGCCGATCACCTGCAGCGAGAACGCGACGTTGTCGAAGACGTTCTTGTTGGGCAGGAGTCGGAAGTCCTGGAACACGACGCCGAGGTTGCGCCGGAAGTACGGGACCTTCCGCGACGCCAGGGACCCGAGGCGCTGCCCGAGCACGTGGATCTGGCCGCGGGAGGGCTTCTCCTCCTTGAGCACGAGGCGCAGGAAGCTGGACTTGCCGGAACCCGAGGCGCCCACGAGGAACACGAACTCGCCCTTGAGGATCTCGAGGGTGAGGTTGTCGAGCGCCGGACTCGGGTTGCCCGAGTAGACCTTGGTGACCTGGTCGAATTTGATCATGACCGGATCAGGGTAGGTCGCCCCGCTTGGAAAGCAAGCGAGGCGCGCGGCTCACGAACCCCTACGCGTCGACGGATTGCTTGCGCCAGCGGATGCCGGCGTTGATGAAGCCGTCCAGGTCGCCGTCGAACACGGCTGAGGGGTTGTTCACCTCGTGCTCGCTCCGCAGGTCCTTGACCATCTGGTACGGCGCCAGCACGTAGGACCGGATCTGGTCGCCCCAGCTCGCCGTGATGTTGCCGGCGAGCTCCTTCTTCTTCGCGTTCTCCTCTTCCTTCTTCAGGAGGAGCAGGCGCGACTGCAGCACGCGCATGGCGGCCGCACGGTTCTGGATCTGCGACTTCTCGTTCTGCATGGAGACGACGGTGCCGGTCGGGATGTGCGTCAGGCGCACCGCGGAGTCGGTCGTGTTGACGGACTGCCCGCCGGGGCCCGACGAACGGAAGACGTCGACGCGGATGTCGTTCTCGGGGATGTCGATGACCATCGTCTCCGGCATGAGCGGGATGACCTCGACCGCGGCGAACGAGGTCTGCCGCTTGCCCGCTGCGCCGAACGGCGACATGCGGACGAGTCGGTGGGTGCCGGCCTCGATCGACAGGGTGCCGAAGGCGTGGGGGGCGTCGACCTCGAACGTGGCGGACTTGATGCCCGCTTCTTCGGCGTAGGACGTCTCCATCACGGTGGTCTTGAAGCCGTGCTGTTCGGCGTACCGCAGGTACATGCGCATGAGCATCTCGGCGAAGTCCGCGGCGTCGACGCCGCCGGCCCCGGCGCGGATGGTGATCACGGCGGGGCGGTCGTCGTACTCGCCGTCGAGGAGCGTCTGCACCTCGAGGTCGCCCATGGTCTTCTGGACCGCCTTGAGCTCGGCGACGGCTTCGTCGGCCGAGTCCTGGTCGTCGCCTTCGTTCGCCATCTCGACCAGCACCTCGAGGTCGTCGATGCGTCGCTCGGTGTCGGTGATCTTCTTGAGCTCCGACTGCCGGTGCGAGAGCGCGCTCGTCACCTGCTGCGCGTGCTCGACGTCGTCCCAGAGGTCCTGGGCACCCGCCTGCTCGCTGAGGTCGGCGATCTCACGCTGCAGGCGGTCGACGTCGACCACCGAGCGGATGTTGCCGAAGGTCTCTCGGAGGGCGGAGAGCTGCTCGGTGAAGTCCAGTTCGACCATGGTCACCGATCCTACCGGCGCGAACCCGCCGCGGCAGACCGGGAGGCCCGGTGTGGATCCGTTGCGTCAGCTCGGCGATTCGACTTGCGCCCGGACCCTGATCCACCGATAGATTGCAGGACATGTTGCGCATCCAGAACATCAGTACATCAGTCCGCTTCCTGCCGGCTCTTTTCGTGGGCGCGGCGGTGGTCGCCGCGGTCATGATGCCCTCGTCGGCTTCAGCGTCCGCGCTGGAATCGAGCGGCGGCACCGCAGGGGGATCCGCCGAGATCTCCGGAACCGGGGACACGCAGGTCATCATCGACGACACAGACCCCGCGCAGATCCTCACCACGAAGAAGGTGGGCGGCGGCACCTGGATCTACGGGACCGGCGGTGGCAACTCGTACTCCTACTACGACCACAAGACGAAGAAGCACTCGTCGACGGCCTGCTCCGGGTACGGCACGAGCTGCCGGGGATCGGGCTGGGTCGCGAAGGAGAAGCGTTCCGTTGCGAAGGTCCTCAAGACTGCGTGGGGCAACACGGCCTTCTGGAACACGAAGTAGCCGTACCGGGGCGTCCTCGACCATGCTCCGGGTACTCGGTGCCTTCGCGGCGGCCGCGATCGCGCTGCTCCTCGGCTTCGCCGTGCAAGGCGCCCACGACACGCAGTCGATGGCGACCATCCGGTCGGCGCTGACCATCTCCCACGCGGGTGAGGACGCCCCGACCACGAAGCTCCTCCGCGCAGAGGCGACGGACCTCAGAGCGAACTTCTACCAGGTCCGCATCGACCCGACGGGACGGACTCCCACGCGGACGCTCGCTCCCGTCATCGGGGACCGGATTACCCACGAGCGTGTCTTCCCATCCGGGTCCTACGCTGCGTTCGACACGAGCCTGACGACGGAACTCACCCAGGCACCGAGCAGCCCACTCGGGACGTACTTCTCGACGCTGCCGCCCCGAGCGCTCGAAGCGGTGTCCGACCGTCTCGCGATCGCGGGAGTCGACACGCACGTCGAGGCGATGAGCTGGGGCGGGCTGGCTCTGTACTTGCTGGGGTACACCCCGCTCGTGATGGCGGCTGCGGTCGTCGGAGGCGCCTCGTGGCTGGCGGGCCGTGTCCGCGGGTTGGCCCAGGTGCGAGCACAGGCCGTCCTCCGGGTGCACGGCGTGCTCGGACCGTTCGTCCGGGACATCACCGCTTCCGTGCTCGTCGCTTCGGCGGCGTTCGTCATCTCGGCCGGTCCAGCGATCCTGCTGGTTCATGCGTACAACGGCGGACACCAGCTCTGGTCGTACCTCGCGATCAGCGCGGTCCTGCTCGGAGGGTTCCTCACGGCGTTCATCGTCGGGGCATCCGGTCCCGGACTCCTTCCGCGCGGGGTGCGATTCCGCCCGGCGTTCTCGAGCTGGCGTCCGTGGCTGCGTGGACGCGTCACGATGGCGGCGGCACAGGTCGCCACGCTGACCCTGGTGGTCTTCCTCATCGCCCAGGGCTCGGCTGCGTGGACCTCTCTCGCCGTCGTGCGTGCGAGCGGCCCTGACTGGCGGGGCTGCTCCGCGTGCACGGTCACCATCTTCAACGGGTTCGACGGCCAATCGGCTCTCGATGACGCCGTCAGGCCGTTCAGTTCATCGGTGCGAGCGTCGGAGCGGAAGGGGGAGGTGGTCCTGAGTTGGGTGCGGGGTGCCGTCCGGGGGAATCGGTTCAGTCCGGGCGACTCAGAATCGAACGTGATCCTCGCGAATCCGACCTTCGTCGCGCGCTCCGGAGGCGGTCTGCCGGATCCATTGCACGGGAAGGACGGGCCTGGAGAATGGGGGCTCCTGGTGCCGAGTGACCACGCGGACCGTGCCGAGTCGATCGCGGACGAGTGGCTCGAAGCGTTCCGGGAGCCGCTCGGCACCGTCCCGAACCAGTCCGCGCCGAAGCGACCACACATCGCCACGTACCCCGCCGGGCGAGTGTTCAACTACGGGCAGACCGGCTTCCGGAACGAGGTCTACTCGGAGTCGCCGGTCATCGTCGTCGCCTCGGGGTCGGCTGGCCTTCTCGATGACGAGTCGTACTTCGCGGCTGGTTCGTCGGGCGACCTGCTCTTCACAGGCGGCCCACGAGAGACGCAGCAAGCGCTCGACACGGCGGGCGTCGAACGATCGGTGTACTCGCTGGACAGCCTCGGGACGCAGATCGCGAGAGGAACAGCGGCCGCGCAGTCGAAGCTCGTGGTGTCGCTCGTCTCGGCCGCTGCAGGTCTCGTCGCGCTGCTCGGCATGCTGACGATCGGAGCGCGCATGGATGTGGCCCGGAGACGCGACCAGCTGCTCGTCCTCCGAGCGCACGGCGAAGCTCCTGCCCGTGTCCACCTGGTGACGGCACCCCGGTCACTCGCCTTCCTCGCGAGCACGGGTGTCGCTGCCCTCGCCGCGGGGACCAGTGGGCTTCTCGGAGCCGACATCCCGACGGGAACGCTCGTCACCGTCGGGATCGCCGTTTCGGTCGTCGTCCTCGTGACGAACGCATTCATCACCACTCGGCTCACCACCACGAAGGGACTCACGACCGATGAACGATGACGATGCTGCCGTGCACGTGACCGGTCTCCACCACACCGTCGGGAACCGCGCCGTGGTCTGCGGGCTGGACCTGACCGCGCGGGCAGGCGCCGTCCACGCCGTCACGGGTTCCTCAGGTGTCGGCAAGTCGACCCTGCTCCGGTTGCTCGGAGGACTCGAGCGACCGACGAGCGGCGCGATCCGGGTGTTCGACCAGCAGGTGGACACGTTGCGTGGACCGGCACTGCGCCGGTACCTCCGTGACTGCGTCGGTTTCGTGTTCCAGGACGCCGGTCTCGTTGCGCAGTGGACGGTGCGGAAGAACATCTCCGCCGTGCAGGCAGCAGCACCTCGCGCCCCGTCTCCACACCCTTGAGCATCGAAGCCGCCGCCGATCGTGTCGATCTGCCCAGCCGGCTGCTCGATGCGCGCGCCGGGGAACTCAGTGGCGGCGAGCGTCAGCGTGTGTCGATCGCCCGCGTCCTCGTTCGGAAACCTCCGCTGGTGCTCCTCGACGAACCCACCTCCGCCCTCGACGCTGATCGGACGCGGATGGTCGTCGAGCTCATCCGCGACCTCGCAGACGACGGCGCCGTCGTCCTCGTCGCTTCGCACGACACGGTGATCACCGACGCGTCCGATGCCCGGACCGTGCTGCGGGAAGCGTCATCGACGACCTGACCGGTCGGCGTCGCACCCGCACCGGCGGGCGCGCTACCGCCCCAGCAACGGCTCCCGCGACGCCATGCCCGCAGCCCCGGCCCGCGCGACCGCGTCCGGCAGCGCCGCCAGGAAGGCGTCGACGTCCGCATCGGTCGAGGTGTGCCCGAGCGTGATCCGGAGCGCGCCGCGGGCGTCCTGCTCCGACAGGCCCATTGCGAGCAGCACGTGCGACGCCTCGGGCACGCCGGCCTGGCACGCGGATCCGGTCGAGACGGCGACCCCGGCCGCGTCGAGCAGGAACAGCAGCGAGTCGCCCTCGCAGCCCGGGAACGTGAAGTGCGCGTTGCCGGGCAGCCGGTCGTCGGGGTCCCCCATCAGCACGGCGGACGGCACGGCCGCGCGGACACCGGCGACGAGCCGGTCGCGCAGGGCGACGAGCGACGGGTGCGGCATCGGTTCGGCGGCGACCATCGTGGCCGCGACGCCGAACGAGGCCGCAGCGGGGGCGTCCTGGGTGCCGCTCCGCACCTGGCGCTGCTGCCCGCCGCCGTGGATGAGGGGCTCGACGGTGGCCTTCCGCCCGAGCACCAGCGCACCGATGCCGACCGGTCCGCCGACCTTGTGCGCGGAGACGCTCAGGGCGTCGAGACCGGACGCGGCGAACGACACCGGCACCTGGCCGTAGGCGGCGACGGCGTCGCTGTGCACGGGCACGCCGGCGGCGTGCGCCAGCTCCACGATCCGTGCCACGGGCTGGATGGTGCCCACCTCGTTGTTCGCCCACAGGAACGTGACCAGGGCGACGTCGTCGGCGGAGGCGAGCCGTGCCTCCAGTCCGACGAGGTCGACGCGACCCTGCGCGTCCAACGGGACCACGTCGATGACGGCGCCCTCGTGCGTCTCCAGCCAGGTCAGGGTGTCGACGGTGGCGTGGTGCTCGCCACCCGGCACGACGATGCGGGGGCGGGCACGGTCGCGTTGCCGGGCCCAGAACAGGCCCTTCACGGCGAGGTTGATGCTCTCCGTGCCGCCGGAGGTGAAGACGACCTCGACGGTGTCGGCGTCGAGCGACCGGGCGACGGCGGCGCGGCCGTCCTCGAGCAGCATCTTGGCGTGCTGCCCGGCGCTGTGGATCGACGACGGGTTGCCGACGGTCCCGAGCGCGTCGGTGAACGCGGCGAGCGCCTCCGGCAGGATCGGCGTCGTCGCGGCGTGGTCGAGGTAGACCGGCATCTGCACCCCCTGGAACGAGCGGTGTCCAGGATACGCGTTGGTCCTCGTACCCTTGTCGGGTGCACGAGACAGCGATCGACCACACCCCGGGGTTCGACCTCGAGGCCGACGTCCCGCGGTTCTCCCTGCGGTCCGCCACCACCACGGCCGTCGTCGTGGTCGTCGAGCGAGCGGACGGGCAGTCGGCCCGGTACCCGCTCGAGCGGCTGCCGGCGACCGACGTGTGGACGGCCGAGACCCCCGGCATCGCTCCGGGTGACCGGTACCACCTGCTCGTCGACGGCCCCGTCGGACCGCGGAACGAGTTCGACCCGACACGGCCCCTGCTCGACCCGTACGCCCGCGGCATCGCCCCGACCGGCGCGCACGAGAGCGGACCCGACGCCGGGGCCCAGCCCGGACCCGCCACCGGACCCGGCACGCCCCGCTGGACGAGCGTCGTCGTGGACGACGCCTTCGACTGGGGCGGCGTCGTGAAGCCCACGGTCCCGCTCGACCGCGCCGTGGTCTACGAGGCGAACGTCCGCACGCTGACCGCCGCGAACCCGCACCTGCCGGAGCACCTGCGCGGCACGTACGCCGGGGTGGCGCACGAGAGCACCATCGCGCACCTGCACCGGATCGGTGTCACGACGCTCGAGCTCCTGCCGGTGCACGCGTTCGACACCGAGAACTGGTTGCGGGACGCCGGCCGCGAGAACGCCTGGGGCTACAACACCCTCGGGTTCTTCGCGCCGCACGCCGCGCACGCTTCCGCACCCGCACGGGCGGAGGGCGCGTCCGCGGTCCTGCGCGAGTTCAAGGGCATGGTCCGGCTGCTGCACGAAGCGGGCATCCAGGTGGTGCTCGACGTCGTCTACAACCACACGGCGGAAGAGGGCCTCGGCGGACCCACCACCAGCCTGCGCGGCATCGACGGTGCGGAGCGGTACCGGTGGACCCAGGCCGCGCCGCCGTTCCGGGACACCTACTACGACACCACCGGCTGCGGGAACACCCTGGACACCTCGGTGGAGTCCACGGCGGACCTGATCGTCGACAGCCTGGTGTACTGGGCGCGCGAGGTGCAGGTCGACGGCTTCCGCTTCGACCTGATGGCCGCGCTCGCCCGCGACGCCCACCACGTCTTCGATCCGCAGCACCCCCTGCTCGAGCGGATCCGGAACCACCCCGACCTGCAGGACACCCTGGTCATCGCCGAACCGTGGGACGTCGGACCCGACGGTTGGAAGACCGGCTCGTTCGGCGCGGCCGGCGACCGCACCAGTGAGTGGAACGACGGCTTCCGCAACACGGTCCGCCAGTTCTGGCTGACGGACATCGCCGAGGAACGCCGCAACGGCATGCCCCGCACCGGCATCGGCGCCCTCGCCGGCGCCCTGACCGGCTCGCGCCACGTCTTCGGCGTCGACCGCGGTCCGCTCGCGAGCGTCAACTTCGTCACCGCCCACGACGGCTTCACGCTGCTCGACCTGGTGTCGTACGACGGCAAGCACAACGAGGCGAACGGCGAGGAGAACCGCGACGGTTCGAACGACAACCGCTCGTTCAACCACGGCATCGAGGGCGACACCGCCGACCGCGGCGTCCGGGCAGCGCGCGGCCGCTCGATGCGGAACCTCGCGGCGACGCTGCTGCTCTCCGCCGGGGTGCCGATGCTCACCGCGGGTGACGAGCGGAGCCGCACGCAGCACGGCAACAACAACGCGTACGTCGTGTCCGACGACCTCACCCCGGTGGACTGGTCCGACGACGAGGACGCCGAGTCGATGACCGAGGCCGTCGCCGCGCTCGCCCGGTTCCGGCAGGCGCACCCCGCACTCCGGCCGACGCGCTTCGGCGTCGAGGGGCAGGAGACCCCGGGTGCCTCGCGGATGTCCTGGTACGGGCCGGACGGGCATCCGATGACCATCGAGGGCTGGGACCAGCCGGTGCACCGCGTCCTGCAGTACTTCGCCGAGTCCACACCCGAGCACGAGCCGTACGACCGCGTGCTGGTCGTGGTGCACGGCAGCGGGCGCACCCGTGACCTGACGCTGCCGGTGCGCGAGGACGTGCTCGGCTACCGCCTCGCGTGGTCGAGCGAGAAGCACCGTGACCACGAGCGGCTCCGCCCCGCCGGTCAGGTGTTCACCGCCTACGGCCCCGGCATCCACCTGTTCGAGCCGGCGTAGCGCGCGATCCGGCCCGCGCCCGGCACGTGACCAGCGGGCGGACGGGAGGCCCGTGGCGGCCCCGCCACGGGCCTCCCGTCCGGTTCCTCCACAGGTCCACGGCGCGCCCGACCGTCCACAGCGGGCGGATTCCGGGGAACGCGGAGGCGCTCGCCGGGTAGCGTCGGCTCCGTGGCCACCGCAGACCGACCCCGCCGACCGAAGATCGGGCGCATCCCGATCACCGAGCTCGCCCCGAGGACGCCGAACGGGTTCCCCGGCAAGGCGTTCGACGGCGAGGTGATCACGTTCGGTGCGACCGTCTTCCGAGAAGGACACGGCATCATCGGCGCCGACCTCGTCCTCGAACGCCCGGACGGGGGCACCAGGACCGTCCCCCTGGCCCTCGGCGCGCCCGGGACCGACCGGTACGAGGCGACCGTCCAGGTCGACCACGTCGGCGTCTGGACCTGGCACGTCGAGTCCTACTCCGACGACTGGGCCACGTGGCTGCACGCCGCACGGCTGAAGATCGCGGCCGGGGTGGACACCGAGGCGACGCTCCTCGACGGCGCCCTGCTGCTCGACCGCCTCGCCGACGAGACCGACTCCCCCGCCGCCACCCGTGCGGCAGCCAAGGTGCGCGACACCGACCTCGACCCGGCCGAGCGCCTGGCCGCCGTCGACGACCCGCGCATCGTGGCCGAGGTCGAGGAAGCCCCGCTCACCTCGCTCCGGACGCACTCCCCGACGCAGCTGCTCGACGTCGAACGCACCCGCGCCGGCGTCGGCGCCTGGTACGAGTTCTTCCCCCGCAGCGAAGGCGCGAAGAAGCACCCGGACGGCTCGTGGAAGAGCGGTGACTTCCGCACCTCGGCTCGCCGTCTGCCCGCCGTCGCCCGGATGGGCTTCGACGTCGTCTACCTGCCGCCGATCCACCCGATCGGCACGACCGCGCGCAAGGGGCCGAACAACACGCTCACCCCGGGGCCGCACGACCCCGGCAGCCCCTGGGCGATCGGCTCCCCCGAGGGCGGGCACGACGCGATCCACCCCGACCTCGGGTCGGAGGACGACTTCCGCGACTTCGTCGAGACCGCGAAGAACACCGGCATGGAAGTAGCGCTCGACTTCGCGCTGCAGTGCTCCCCCGACCACCCCTGGGTCACCGAGCACCCGAACTGGTTCACGCAGCGCGCCGACGGCTCGATCGCGACGGCCGAGAACCCGCCGAAGCGCTACCAGGACATCTACCCGATCCAGTTCGACTCCGACCCGGAGGGCCTGGTCGCCGAGGTCCTGCGCGTCCTGCGGCACTGGATCGACTTCGGCATCCGGATCTTCCGGGTCGACAACCCGCACACCAAGCCGCTCTGGTTCTGGGAGCGCGTCATCCGCGAAGTCCGCGACGAGCACCCGGACACCGTGTTCCTGGCAGAGGCGTTCACCCGTCCGGCGATGATGCGTGCGCTGGCAGAGGTCGGGTTCCAGCAGTCGTACTCGTACTTCACGTGGCGGAACACGAAGGAAGAGATCGAGTCCTACTTCGAGGAGCTGTCGCACGAGACGAGCGACTACCTGCGCCCGAACCTGTTCGTAAACACGCCGGACATCCTCACCGAGTACCTGCAGTTCGGCGGCCGCGCCGGCTACAAGGTGCGTGCCGCGCTCGCTGCGACGGGCGCCCCGACGTGGGGCATGTACTCCGGGTACGAGCTGTTCGAGGACGTCGCCCGACCCGGCTCGGAAGAGAACATCGACAACGAGAAGTACGAGTACAAGCCGCGTGACTTCGCCCTGGCCGAGGCCGAGGGAGCGTCGCTCGCCCCGTACGTGACGATGCTCAACCGGCTCCGTGCCGCGCACCCCGCGCTCCGCCAGCTGCGGAACCTGCACGTGCACGCCGCCGACGACCCGGCGACCGTCGTGTACTCGAAGCACCTGTCCGGCGAGTTCATCCGCTCCGGGCACGCCGACACCGTGATCGTCGTCGCGAACGTCGACCCGCACTCGGCGCGTGAGACCACCGTGCACCTGGACCTCGCTGCGCTCGGCCTGCCGGCCGACAGCCGGTTCGACGTCCGTGACGTCGTGACCGGGCAGCGCTGGGTCTGGGGCGCGTCGAACTACGTCCGCCTGGACGCCTTCCAGGAACCCGTGCACCTGCTCGTCGTGGAAGGACTGCACCGATGACGAACGACCCGACCGCACCCCAGCCGACCCCGCCGTCGCGCCGCGGCCCCGCCGTGCCGCCGGTCCCGCCCCCGCCGCCGCCCGTGCCCGCGCGGACACCGTCCGACGCGAAGCCGGAGCCGCGCTACGAGCCGCGGGTCTCCGCCCCCGACGAGGACCTGCCAGGCGCTCCCGCTGCACCGCGCGAGGCGCCCGACCGCGGGGTCGCCGAGTCCGCCACGCTGGCGGGGCACCCCGCCGACGCGACGCACCCGCGGGTACCGTCCGTCGACGCCGTCGCGTCCTCGGGCGCTCCGACCGGAGGCCCGTCCACCGTTGCACCGTCGACCGCGCTCCCGACGCCGCCGGCTCCCGAGCCCGCCACCGACGACAGCACGGGCCCGCGTCCGGCACCGGTCGACCAGTGGCTGCGCCAACAGGTCGCCGAGGGCCGCTGGTCGCAGCCCCACGACGTCCTCGGCCCGCATGCCGTCGACGGCGGCACGAGCGTCCGCGTGGTGCGTCACCTGGCACAGGCGGTCCGGCTCGTCCGGCTCGACGGCGACGACGTCGAGCTGACCCACGAGGGCGACGGTCTCTGGGCCGGTGCCACCACCGAGGAGCTCGGGCGCTACCGGGTCGAGGCCGACTACGACTTCGACGAGTCCTCGGAAGAGGACGACGCCACCTGGACGACCGACGACGCGTACCGGTTCGCCCCGACGCTCGGCGAGCTCGACCTGCACCTGTTCGGTGAGGGCCGCGACGAGCAGCTCTGGCACCACCTCGGCGCGCACGTCCGCACGATCGACGGCATCGACGGCGTCGCGTTCTCCGTGTGGGCACCCCGAGCCACCGCCGTCCGCGTCATCGGCGACTTCGAGGGCTGGGAAGGCCGCACCACCGCGATGCGCCGCCTGAGCGACCTCGGCGTCTGGGAGCTGTTCTGGCCCGGAGCCGTCGCGGGGCAGCGGTACAAGTTCCAGATCCTCACCGACTCCGGCTGGGTCGAGCGCGCGGACCCGTTCGCCCGCGAGGCCGAGATCGCCCCGGCCACCGCCTCGGTCATCACCGAGTCGAGCTACACGTGGTCCGAGGGCGATCGTGCCTGGATGGAGCGCCGCGCCGAGACCACCACGCACGACCAGCCGATGAGCGTCTACGAGGTGCACCTCGGCTCGTGGCGCCCGGGCTTGTCGTACCGCGAGGTCGCCGACCAGCTCATCGGGCACGTGCAGTACACGGGCTTCACGCACGTGGAGTTCCTGCCGCTCGCCGAGCACCCGTTCGGCGGCTCGTGGGGCTACCAGGTCACCGGGTACTACGCGCCGACCGCGCGGTACGGCTCCCCCGACGACCTGCGGTACCTGATCGACCGGCTGCACTCGGCCGGCATCGGCGTGATCATGGACTGGGTGCCCGGACACTTCCCGAAGGACGAGTGGGCACTCGGACGCTTCGACGGCCACGCACTGTTCGAGCACCCGGACCCCCGCCGCGGCGAGCAGCTCGACTGGGGCACCTACGTGTTCGACTTCGGGCAGCCGCAGGTCCGGAACTTCCTGGTCGCCAACGCTCTGTACTGGCTCGAGGAGTTCCACATCGACGGCCTGCGCGTCGACGCCGTCGCCTCGATCCTGTACCTCGACTACTCCCGCACCGACTGGCTGCCGAACATCCACGGCGGCCGCGAGAACCTGGACGCCGTCGCGTTCCTGCAGGAGACGAACGCCACCGCCTACAAGCGCTACCCGGGCATCGTCATGATCGCCGAGGAGAGCACCTCGTGGCCCGGCGTGACCCAGCCGACGAGCGCCGGTGGTCTCGGGTTCGGCCAGAAGTGGAACATGGGCTGGATGCACGACTCGCTCGAGTACGTGCAGCGCGACCCCGCGTACCGCAGCTACCACCACGACGAGATCACGTTCTCGCTCGTCTACGCCTTCAGTGAGCAGTTCACCCTGCCGATCAGCCACGACGAGGTCGTGCACGGCAAGGGTTCCCTCTACGGCAAGATGCCCGGCGACGAGTGGCAGAAGCTCGCGAACGTCCGGGCCTACCTGGCGTTCATGTGGGCGCACCCCGGCAAGCAGCTGCTCTTCATGGGGCAGGAGTTCGCCCAGCCCGCAGAGTGGTCCGAGGCGAAGGGGCTCGACTGGTGGCTCCTCGACCAGCCCGGGCACCGCGGCGTGCAGGACCTCGTCGCCGCCCTGAACCGGGTGTACAAGGACACGCCCGCGCTCTGGACGCACGACAGCACGGCCGACGGCTTCGAGTGGATCGAGGGCGGCGACGCACCCCACTCGACGCTCGGGTTCCTGCGCAAGGACGGCGACGACCGGCTGGCGGTGTTCGTGAACTTCTCGGGCGTGCCCGTGGAGCGTCGGTTCGGCCTGCCGAGCGCCGGCGAGTGGCACGAGGTGCTCAACACCGACGCCGCGGAGTACGGCGGCTCCGGTGTCGGCAACCTCGGAGTCGTCACCGCCGAGGACACCCCGTGGGCGGGTCGGCCCGCATCGGCGCACCTCGTGGTGCCGCCGCTCGGGGCCGTCTGGCTCAAGCTCGAGCGATAGCTGTGGCGCGCGTCCTGGACGCGGCCGCAGACGGACGGGAGGCCCGGTGCCAGCTGGCACCGGGCCTCCCGTTCGTTCGTTGCGTGCGTCTTAGTACAGCGCGCTCGCCAGGCGACGGCGGGCCGCGACCACGCGCGGGTCGTCGGTCCCGATGAGCTCGAAGTACTCGACCAGGCGGACGCGCAAGGCCTCACGGTCCTCGCCGAACACCGTCGGCACCAGGTCGAGCAGGCGCCCGAAGGCGTCCTCGACGTGCCCACCTGAGATGTCGAGGTCGGCGACCGCGAGCTGCGCCTGGACGTCCTGCGGACCCGCACCGGCGGCGGCACGGATGTCGTCGGCGGTGTGGCCGTTCAGCCGGTCCAGGAGCGACACCTGCGCGAGCCCCGCGACGGCCATCTGGTCGTGCGGGTCCTGCAGGATCGCGGTCTTGTACTCGGTGATCGCCGTGGCGTAGTCGCCCTGCTCGATCGCGTCGTACGCGGCCTGGTGGTGCGGCGGCAGTGCTTCCGGCTCCGGCTCGCCCTGATCGGCGGTGTCGTCCGGCGCGGCGGCACCGTCCACGGTGACGCGACCGGAGACGCCGTTCTGCTCGGCTGCCTGGAGGACCTGCTCGTAGACGTCGCGGACCTGCGCCTCGGGCAGCGCGCCGACGAAGAGCCCGAGCGGGCGTCCGCCGATCAGCGCGGCCACGGTCGGGATCGACTGCGCCTGGAACGCCTGCACGAGCTGCGGGTTCGTGTCGGCGTCCACCTTGGCGAGCAGCACGCGCCCGCCGTACTCGGCGGTCAGCTGCTCGAGGATCGGCGAGAGCTGCTTGCACGGCCCGCACCACTCGGCCCAGATGTCGACGATGACCGGCACCACGGACGACAGCTCCAGGACGTCCTGGAACGTGTCGTCGGTGACGTCGAGCACGAGTGACGGGACGGTCAAGTCGGCGCCGGCCTCGGTGCCCGGCGCTGCTGCACCGGTCGGGCTTCCCGCCTGCGCCGGAGCACCGGCGGGCGGCTGGGGCGGCCGCTGTGCGCGGTCGACGAGGGACGACAGGTCCACGGCTCCGCGGAGCCCGGACGGGGTCGGGGGGATGTTGCTCATTGCACCTCACTCGCTGCGGTCAGGCCCTGCGTGAACCCGAGCAGGACCACTTTGTCATCCGAGGCGACCGGCGGCACGTAGAAGAGCAGCTGGACGCCGTACGTGGCGCTGATGCCCTTCTTGCTCGTGTCGACCCCGGACAGTGCCTTGACGGCACCCTCGGTGTTGACCTCGGCGCCGGAGGCGGTCGGGGTCACCTTCTCGATCTCGTTGAGGTCGGCGGAGACGAGCGCGCCGGCGTCGTCGGTCGCGATCGCGACGGCGGAGTCCGCCGGGGCCTCGGACGAGTACTCGATCTTCGCCGTGTCCGGCAGGGACTTCGCCTTCTTGTCCTTGTACGCCTTGCCGATGGTGGTGCGGAGGCCGTCACCCTCGGTGGCGAACAGGTCGGCGTACTCGCTCTTCGAGTCCTTGGACAGGATGTCACCGTAGGCGGTCGCGACCTGGTCCGGGGCGATCGCGAGCAGCTTCGACTGCGGAGCCAGGAGCGCCGCGCCGATCGACGTCGGCGCGAGGCTCGGGATCTTGGCGTCGGCCTCGAGCGAGACGTCGTAGGCGACCTTGTACGGGTCGCGCGCGGTGTCCTGCACGAGCGTCAGGGCCTGCGGTGCCGACTTGGCGTCGCAGTCCTCGGCGACGATCACGAACACCGTGCGCGGCCACGTGTTGGTCTGCTGGGGCAACGCGACGCACACCTGACCGGCCGAGATCGCCGGCGGTGCCTTGGCGTCGGAGTCCTTGCCGCGGATGGAGTAGTTCGCCAGGCGCAGGTCGAGCGCGGCACCGGTGAAGCGGGTCTTCGCCAGGTCACGGTCACGGGCGCCGTCGGACTGCTTCGCCACCGTGGCGATCCGCTCGACGACCCGGGTGATCTGCTGCTTGGTCGCCGCCGTGGGCTCGGTGGTCTCCGCCGCGCCGGTCGCGCTGGCCGTGGGGGTCGGGGTCGCGAGCGAGGGATCCCCGCCCTGCGGCCAGTAGTCGGAGGAGCAGCCGGCCAGGGCGAGCGTGCCGACGAGCACCACGGGGACCGCGATGAACGCGCGCGATCCACGGCGGCCCCGCGTCGGGACCTGTGCACCGGCGGCGGCGGCACGGCGCGAGGCCCGCACGCGCGGCGGTCGGGTGCCACCGCTGCGACGACGCGGCCCACGACCGCGGCGCTGGTGCAGGAACGCCAGGACCAGCAGCACGATGCCGCCGAGTGCGAAGACGCCACCGGCGACCAGCAGGGGGCCGACGGACGGCGTCGCGGTGTCCTTCGGCCAGGTGACCGAGACGTCGCTCGGGGCGGCGGCGGTGCCGTCGCTGACGATGAGGACCGAGACGTCCTGCGGCAGACGGACCGTGAACTGCCCGGAGCCGTCGTACTCCTGGTACCAGAGGTCACTGCCCTTCGGCGACGGGACGGACGCCTCGGAGCCGGTGGTCTTGCCCACCAGCTTCGCGCTCTCGGCGTCGAACCGGAGCGTGGTGTGCTCGGCGTCACCGACCCACGCGTCGACGTCGGCCGTCTTGCCGTACGCCGCGAAGACCTTGCCGGAGCCGGACACGTTGATGCGCTGGTAGCCGGGGTTCGCGTTGAGCGTCGACCCGGGGATCACGGTGACCGGAGCAGAGCTGGTGGTCGAGCTGTCCGCGACGAGCGAGGACGGCGGAGCGAACACGGTCCGCTGTCCGACCGCCAACGCGACGAGCAGCAGGCCGATGACGAAACTGACGATCGCCAGGACGAATCGCACGAACACTCTCCCTACCGCGCCGGGGTGGGGATGTCGGCGCGCGAATCAGCGACTCAGGATAGCGAGCATGGCTGAGCAGCGCATCCATCCGGGCTGTCGTCGGACTCAGACGACCCCGTCGGGCCACCACTACACTCGACCGCGGGCCGGATCGGGCCCTCCGCCGAGCACCCAGGAGCGACACGTGGCGAACGACGAGGCAGAGTTCGGGACCGAGCTGCGCGGGTACCGCCGCGACGACGTCGACCGCTCACTGAACGACCTGCGCCGTGAGCTCATCAAGTCGAACACCGACCGTGCCGACGCCGCGAAGGAGATCCGTCTCCTGCAGTCCCGCGTCTCCGAGCTCCAGGGCGAACTCGACGAGGCCGGCACCCCCACCTACAGCGGCCTGGGCACGCGACTCGAGTCGACCCTGCGCGTGGCGGAGGAGCAGTCCACCCGTCTCATCAGCCAGGCGGACATCGACGCACAGCGCCTGCGGGCGTCGAGCCGGGCCGAGGCCGACCGCACCGTGCGCGAGGCACAGGAAGAAGCCCGCGACACCCTCGAGGACGCGCGCACCCGCTCCACCAACGAACTCACCCGTGCTCGTGCCGAGGCCGCCGACACCGTCGAGCGTGCCCGTGCCGAAGCTGGCCTGCTGACCCAGGACGCCCGCAACGAGGCCGCGGCCATCCGGGGTGCCGCGGTGACCGAGGCCGCCGAGGTCCGCTCCGTCGCCATCCGTGAGACGAACGCCCTGCGCGCCCAGGTCGAGCACGAGGTCGCCGAGCTGCGCGAGATCGCCCTGCGCGAGTCGGCCGACTCCCGCACCGCCGCGGCCGACCTCGACCGCGAGACCGAGCACCGCCGCTCGGTGTTCGAGGCCGACCACGCCCGCCGGGTCGAGGACCTCGACCACGAGGAGTCCACCCGCCGTCAGGCGCTCGAGCGCGAGGTCGCCGAGGGGCGTGCTGCGTGGCACCGGGAGCGCGACGAGCAGCAGCAGGCCCACGCCCTGGCGATCGAGACGGGCCGCGCCGAGCTGCAGGCCGAGGTCGACCGACGTCGCGCCGAGATCGACGGCGAGTTCGCCGACCGCCGCCGGGTCGTGGACGAGGAACTCGCCGCAGCCCGTGCCGAGTGGGACCGGGAGCTCGCCTCGGCGCGCACCGCCCTGGCACAGGAGGCCGAGGCGTCGCGTGCGCAGCTGCGCGTCGACGAGGAACAGACGCGCGTCGAGAACGAGCGCCTCGTGCAGGAGACCGCCGACCGCATCGCACGCGAGCTCGAGGAGCACGACACCCGCATCGAGCGGGAGCGCGCCGAGGCCGACGCCGCCGCCGAACGCGCGGACCGCGAGCACGAGAACGCCCTCGCCGCCCGCCGCGAGCGCGAGCACGCCGAGGTCGACACCGAGATCGCCGACCGCCGCTCCGCCGAGCTCGACACGCTCGAGTCCGAGCGCACCGCCCTCCGTCAGGAGATCGACACCGCCCGCGCCGACCTGGCGAAGGAACGTGACGAGGCCCGCGCCGAGGTCGCCCGCGAGCGTGACGAGGCCCGCACGACGCTCGAGTCCGAGCTCGCATCACGCCGGGACGACGCCGAGCAGGACTACCTGCAGAAGCACCACGAGACCGTCACCGAGACGCAGAAGTACCTCGACGAGGCGAACCTGCAGCTCGCCGAGGCCACGCGCCGCGCCACTGAGGCCCGCGAGCGCGCCGAGCGGCTCCAGCAGGAAGCCGACGACCTCGAGCGCACCAGCACCGCCGACGCGCAGGAGCACGCCCGCACCATCGTCGCCGACGCCCAGGACCGCGTGCACCGGATGGTCTCCGATGCCGAGGAGCGCACGGCTGCCATCACCGCCGAGGCCGAAGACCGACTGTCGGCGATCCGCACCGAGCGCGAGGCCGTTGCGGGCTACCTGGAGAACCTGCGCGGCGTGCTCACGCACGCGACCGGCCTGCTGGGGACCGCACCCGGTACCGCGCCCGGAGCGGCCGACGACGCAGTGGACGCGACCGAACGCTGACGCGAGCCGACCGGGAGGCGCGGGTCGCGCCTCCCGGTCGGCCCACCGCACCGAGGTGGGCACGCACCGTGCGTCGGACCGGCGAGTGCCGTCAGACCGGCCAGTGCGTCGGCAGCGGCGCGCTGCCCGGCACGACGAGGTCGGCGACGGCGTCGAGGACGATCCGGACGTAGCGCTCCCCCACCCACAGGTGCTTCGCGCCCTCGATCGGGACGACCCGGACGTTCGGGGCGACGGCGAACCGGGCGATCGCTTCGTCGGGCTGCAGGAAGTCGTCGTGCTCGGGCACCAGGGCCACCACCGGGACGTCCACGGCTGCCCAGCGCGCGAGCTCGTCCTCCGTGGTGCGGTGCAACGGCGGAGAGAGCAGGACCACGCCCGCCACGGTGCCGGCCTCGACGTGTTCCAGCGCGTGCTTGAGGATCACCTCGGTGCCGAAGGACCACCCGACCAACCACGGCGTCGGCAGGCCACGGTCGACCACCTCGGCGACGGCGGCGCGCAGGTCGAAGCCCTCGGAGACACCCTCGCCGAACACACCCTCGGACGTGCCGCGTGGTGACGTCACCGACCGGAAGTTGAAGCGCAGGACCGCGATGTCCGCCAGCGCCGGCAGCCGCGCGGCGGCCTTCTTGAGCACGTGCGAGTCCATGAAGCCGTGCGCGGTCGGCAGTGGGTGCAGCGTCACGACGGTGCCCCGTGCCGGGCGCGACTCCGGTTCGGCGAGTTCCCCGACCAGGGTGAGGTGGTCGTCGGTGACGAGCTCGAGGTCGGTGCGGCGAGCGGGCAGCTGCGTGGCGGAGCGGATCTCGCCGTCGTCGGTCATGCGATGCTCCAGCAGTGGTTGTGCCAGTGTCGGCGTGATGCCAGGTCGGCAGCGTCGCCGAGGACCCCGTCGGAACGCCAGACCACCACGTGTGCGGTGCCGGGCAGGACCGTACCGCCGCACCCGGGGCAGACGTACTCCTTCTGCGCCGAGGCCGCGGAGACGGGCTGGACGAGGTACTCCCGCCCGCGACGCACCTCGGTGCGCTTCCACGAGCTCATCAGCCGATCGAGGCCGGTGTCCTCGTCAGGCTCGACGTCGCGACCACGGGGACGCCGCGGCCGGTTGCTGCGCGGCACCCCAACTGCCGATCAGTACCAGTTGTTGGCCTGGCTGTGGCCCCAGGCGCCGCAGGGCGTGCCGTAGACCCCGGAGATGTAGTTGAGACCCCACGTGATCTGCGTCGCGGGGTTCGTCTGCCAGTCGGCACCGGCGGTCGCCATCTTGCTGCCCGGGAGCGCCTGCGGGATGCCGTACGCACCGCTGGGGTTGTAGGCGTTCACCCGCCAGCCGGACTCCTTGTTCCACAGCGAGACGAGGCAGTTGTACTGGTCGGTGCCCCAACCCCGGGCCGTGACGAGCTGCAGGGCGATGGCCTGTGCGCTGCCCGCGTCGGGCGTCGCGGCCACGGCGGCCAGCGTGTTCGCGGCGGAGACGCTCTCGGTCTCGGTCGCGGCGGCGTCGGTCGTGTCGTCGGTGGCGTCGTCGGCTTCTTCCTCGACGACCGGCTTGACGACCTTGGGCGCCGGCACGGTCACGCCGTAGCCGTCACGGTCGGCAGCGGCGTCGCCGTAGGTGCCGTGCGCGGTGTACTGCTGCGGGGCCTGCGGCGTCTTCACGAGCACCGGGGTGTCGACCGCGGCCTGCGCGACGTCGGCCTGGAGCGGGTTGAAGAGCGACGCCCCGACGAAGAGGAAGACCCCGACGAACGAGAACGCCGGAACCGAGGAACGCTTCCGTGCGAAGGCGTTGACCGCGGCGGCTGCGCCACGGCTCGGCTGCTGCGCCGTCGCGGTGCGCTGCTTCGCGGCACGCGGGTCCACCCGGGCCGCGGGGGCCTCGTGCGCGAACGCGGCGATGCGTTCGTCGGACACGCGGTTCGCTGCGACGGACTTCGGCGTCGCGACGGGACCGGTCTCCGGCAGGACCTGCGGGTTCGCCGGGAGCACCGAGGTGTCCGCCGTACGGGTTCGGTTCAGTGCCGCGCGGCGCTCACCCGAAGCCTGGAGGCTGAGGTGCTCGCGGGGATCGCGGTCGGAGCTGTGGTCTGCCGTGTGCCTGCCCATGAGTAGGACCAGGGTAACGGAACGATCACGGAAAGCGAAGCACCTGGGTGCAGCGCGTCGTCAGCGGACGGCGAGCATGACCTCGACGACGGCGTCGAGCAGCGCGTCCACCTGGCCCTCGCGGTAGCCGCCGTGCTTCGGGCGGAACACGATCGACCGCACCTCGGTGAGGCTCAGCGGCTTGCCCTCGCGGAAGTAGCCACCGAGGCGGGCCGCGAACGCGTCGACGTCCTTCGGGTGGTAGCCGGTGCCGAGCACGCTCACCCGGTTGAACCGCTGTCCGTCCGGGCGCTCGAGGCGGGCCACGACGTCGGAGGCCTTCGTGCGGGCCTCGGCGTACCAGGCCTTCTGTCCGGCGTCGCCGATCTCCCGCTCGCGCTCCCGGGCCGCGAAGGCGTCCTCGAGGCGCTCCAGCGCTGCGTCGACGTGCGAGGTGGAGTAGCCGCCCTTGCGCATCGAGAACGCGGTGGCGCGGATCTTCGCAGCCTCGATGCCGGGGGCGCTGTCGTCGGCGGAGTACGCACGACGGGCGTCCTCGAGGAAACGCTCGACTTCGTCGACGTCGTATCCGAGGGCGGAGCGGGCTGCGGTCGGGAAGGTGGTGGCCACGGCGTCATTCTGCCAGTCCCGACCCGTGGCACAACCTGGACGCGCTGAGGGCGGCGCTCAGGGTGGGCCGACGAGGTCGATCGAGGTCGGTCAGTGGTTGACGATCAGGTACAGCACGTAGGCGACGGCAGCCGACGGCAGGATGCTGTCGATGCGGTCGAGCAGTCCGCCGTGCCCGGGCAGGAAGGACGAGATGTCCTTGATGCCGAGGTCGCGCTTGATCATCGACTCGGTGAGGTCACCCAGGGTCGCGGACCCGGAGATCAGCACGCCGAGCACGACGCCGGTCCACCACGGCAGGCCGAGCATGAGCCAGGCGACCAGGATGCCGACGATGATGCTCGCTGCGACCGATCCGGCGAAGCCCTCCCACGTCTTCTTCGGGCTGATCCGCGGCGCCATCGGGTGCTTGCCGAGGTTCAACCCGGTGGCGTAGGCACCGGTGTCGACAGCGACGACGACCAGGATGAAGCCGATCACCCACAGGTTGCCCTGCGACTGCGCGGAGAGCAGGACGACACAGGCGCCGAGCAGCGAGATGTACGCCTGCACGAACAGACCGTTCGTGACGTCGCGGAACACGTCGCCGGCCGACGGCTTCTGCCGCGAGAGCGCGACCTCGACCAGACGCCAGAGGCTGATCAGGACGATGCCACCGAGCAGCGTGAAGAGTGCCGCGACCTGCCCGAGCAGGAACGCCGCCGGCACGATCGCGATCGCGACGGCGACGCTCGGGATCCGCGGGACGTCCCGGCCGGCGAAGCGCATGGCGCTCGTGAGCTCGTAGACGCCCACGCCGAGCAGGAACGCCGCCACGACCATGAACGACGGCGGCCAGATGAGGAGCGTGCCGAGCATGACCACGGCGAACGCGAGCGCGATGCCGATCGCCGCCGGCAGGTTGCGCCCGGTGCGCGCCGTCAGGGCCTCGTTGCGCGCACCGAAGTCGGCCTTGCGCTGCCGGAGCTGCGCCTCGAAGTCGGTGCGGGCCGCTCGGGCACGCGCATCGAAGTCCTGGCGGAGCCCCTTCTTCACGGGCCCGGTGTGGTCGGGTCCGTGCTCTGCTGTGGGGCGTTCACCGCCCTGGTCCGGGCGGCGCATCAGACCTCGAGGAGTTCGGCTTCCTTCTTCTTCAGCGACTCGTCGATCTGGTCGACGTGCTTCTTCGTCAGGGCCTCGAGGTCCTTGTCGCCGCGCGAGATCTCGTCGTCCGAGATCTCACCCTTGAGTGCGTCAAGGTCGTCCTTGGCCTTGCGGCGGATGTTCCGGATGACGACCTTGTGGTCCTCGCCCTTCGTCCGCACGAGCTTGACGAACTCCTTGCGGCGGTCCTTGGTGAGCTCCGGGATCGTCACGCGGACGATGTCGCCGTCGTTCGTCGGGCTGGCGCCGAGGTTCGGGAACGTCGCGATGGCGCGCTCGATCTCCTTGAGCGCCGTCTTGTCGTACGGCGTCACGATGAGCGTGCGGGCCTCGGGCGTCTGCAGCGACGCGAGCTGCGCGAGCGGCGTCGGCGTGCCGTAGTACTCGACCGGGATCTTCTGGAAGAGCGCCGCGTTGATGCGGCCGGTGCGGACGGTCGAGAAGTCGTCCTTGGCGACCTCGACAGCCTTCGCCATCTTCTCGGTGGCTTCGGTCAGGACATCACTGATCACGGTGTTACTCCTTCGGTACTGGCGTCGAGTCTAGTCAGCGGTGCGGGTCAGTTGCTGACCACGGTGCCGATGCGCTCGCCACGGATGGCGGCCTGGACGTTGCCGTCGCCCTCCATGCCGAAGACGTGCATCGGCATGCCGTTGTCCATGCAGAGCGAGAACGCCGTGGCGTCGACGACCTTCAGGCCCTTCAGGAGCGCGTCCTGGTAGGTCACGTGGTGCAGCTTCTCGGCCGTGGCGTCCTTCTTCGGGTCCGCCGTGTACACGCCGTCGACACCGTTCTTGGCGACGAGGACCTCGTCGGCCTTGATCTCGAGCGCTCGCTGCGCGGCCACCGTGTCGGTCGAGAAGTACGGCAGACCGGCGCCGGCGCCGAAGATGACGACGCGGCCCTTCTCGAGGTGCCGCTCGGCGCGCCGCGGGATGTACGGCTCGGCGACCTGGGTCATCGCGATGGCCGACTGCACGCGCGTGGCGGCCCCGGCCTGCTCGAGGAAGTCCTGCAGGGCGAGCGCGTTCATCACGGTGCCGAGCATGCCCATGTAGTCGGCACGGCCGCGGTCCATCCCGCGCTGCGAGAGCTCGGCGCCGCGGAAGAAGTTGCCCCCGCCGACGACGATCGCGATCTCGACCTCGCGCGCGGCGACGGCGATCTCCTTGGCGATGGCCCCGATCACGTCGGGGTTCACGCCGAGCGATCCGGCCCCGAAGGCCTCTCCCGACAGCTTCAGCAGTACGCGGCGTCGTCCGGTCTTCTCGTCGGTCATCTGATCGCACCCTTCGTCGTGGTCTCGTGGAAATGTACTCGCGGATGTGTCGCGTGTGTGTCGCGCCCGGAGGCGCGAAAAACGGGGCCAGGAACCTGGTTGGTTCCTGACCCCGTCACGGGTTCGTTACGCGCCGACCTTGACGCGGGCGAAGCCCTGGATCGTGATGCCGGCGTTCTCGGCGGCCTTCGCGACGGAGATCTTGTTGTCCTTCGCGTAGTCCTGGTCGAGGAGCGACACCTGCTTGATGTAGGCGTTCACCCGACCCTCGACGATCTTCGGGAGCGCAGCCTCGGGCTTGCCCTCCTCGCGCGTGATCGCCTCGACGGTCGCACGCTCCTTGGCGATCTCGTCGGCCGGGACCTCGTCGCGGGTCAGGTACGTCGGGTTCGCGAACGCGACGTGCTGGGCGATCGAGCGGGCCTCGGCAGCGTTGTCACCCTCGTACGCGATGACGACGGCGATCTGCGGCGGCAGGTCCTGGCTGGTCTTGTGCAGGTAGATCTCGAAGGCCGAGCCCTCGACACGGCGGACCGTGCGGACCTCGAGCTTCTCGCCCAGTGCGGCGGCCGACTCGTTGACGACCTCGAGGACGGTCTTGCCGTCGACGGGGGCGGCGTTCGCGGCGGCGACGTCAGCTGCACCGGCGGCCGCGACGGCCCCGAGCACCTTGTCGGCCAGCGTCGTGAACTTCTCGTTCTTCGCGACGAAGTCGGTCTCGCTCGCGAGCTCGACGACCGTGGCGGCGCCGTTCTCGGAGCTCGCGACGACGACACCCTCGGAGGTGGCGCGGTCGTCGCGCTTGGCGACGGCCTTCGCACCCTTGATGCGGAGCAGCTCGACGGCCTTGTCGTAGTCGCCGTCGGCCTCGACGAGCGCGTTCTTCGCGTCCATCATGCCGGCGCCGAGGTCCTCGCGGAGCTTCTTCACGTCAGCAGCGGTGAAGTTTGCCATTGACTGTCCTTTCTGGACGGTACGGGTGTGGAGAGTGGTGACGCAGGCGCCGGACCCGATCGGGTCCGGCGCCTGCGACAGGTCACTCGGCGGGGGTGGTCTCCGCGGCTGCCTCGGCCTCGGCCGTCGGCTCCGCGTTCTTCGCGTCGTCGGCGATCGGCTCGCCGATCTCCTTCGCGGCGACCTGCGCGTCAGCGTTGTTCTCCTCGACGGTCGCGCCCTCGGGAGCGGCGTCGGCGGACGGCGTCGCGGCGTCGCCACCGAGGAGCTCCTGCTCCCACTCGGCGAGGGGCTCTGCGGCCTCTTCGTCGTCGCCACCGTTGTGGCGGGTCTTCAGGCCCTCGGCCGCGGCGTCGGCGACGATGCGGGTGAGGAGACCGACGGAGCGGATCGCGTCGTCGTTGCCCGGGATCGGGTACGTGATCTCGTCGGGGTCGCAGTTGGTGTCGAGGATGCCGATGATCGGGATACCGAGCTTCTGCGCCTCGTCGACCGCGAGGTGCTCCTTCTTGGTGTCGACGATCCAGAGCGCGCTCGGGGTCCGCGTGAGGTTGCGGATACCACCGAGGGTCTTGTGGAGCTTGTCCAGCTCGCGCTTCTTGATGAGGAGCTCCTTCTTGGTGAAGCCCTTCGTCGTGTCGTCGAAGTCGATCTCCTCGAGCTCCTTCATGCGCGCGAGGCGCTTGGAGACCGTCTGGAAGTTCGTGAGCAGACCGCCGAGCCAACGCTGGTTGACGTACGGCTGGCCGACGCGGGTCGCCTGCTCGGCGATGGAGCCCTGCGCCTGCTTCTTGGTGCCCACGAAGAGGATCGTGCCACCGTGCGCGACCGTCTCCTTGACGAAGTCGTACGCGCGGTCGATGAAGGCCAGCGACTGCTGCAGGTCGATGATGTGGATGCCCGAGCGCTCGGCGAGGATGAAGCGCTTCACCTTCGGGTTCCACCGACGGGTCTGGTGTCCGAAGTGGACGCCGCTGTCGAGCAGCTGGCGGATGGTGACGACGGCCATGTGCCGTCCTCCTTCTGTGTTCTCGGAGCGCAGCTGTGCTGTGCCCCTGTTGCGGTTGTGTCGAGCACGACCGGAGGTCGTGATCCCTGGTGTCCTGGCACGCGACCGCCCGCTCGTGAGAGCGGGACCGGTGGTCGGGTGCCGGGTCGGAGACGGCGAACCGTTGACGACCCTGTGGACACGCGAAGTCAGCGCGCATCAGCGCACTGCTGGAGAAATGCTAGCAGACAGGAGGCCCGGATCACGCGCGCCGACCGGCTGACGTGATCCGGGCCTCCTGTCCGGTGTTCTGGGTGTCTCAGACGCGACTGATCACGCCTTCGCGTTCACCGTGTCGCCCTCGGCGGAGATGCCCATCTCCTCGAGCGAGCGACCCTTGGTCTCCGGGATCTTCGCGATGACGAAGAAGAACGAGATCAGCGCGAACAGCGCGTAGATGCCGTACGTGACCGTCAGGTTGAAGCCGGACAGCACCGGGAAGGTGATCGTGACGATGAAGTTAGCCACCCAGTTGGCGGCCGAGCCGATGCCGAGCGCCGTGGCGCGGATGCGGTTCGGGAACATCTCGCCGAGCAGCACCCACATGAGCGGACCCCACGTCGCGCCGAACGACACGACGAACAGGTTCGCGAAGACGAGGGCGATGACGCCCCACGCGCCGGGCAGGCTCGGGTTGCCGTCCACGATCGTCGACTGCGAGAACGCGATCGCGACCATCGCCAGCGACACGAACATGCCGGCGGAACCGGTGACGAGCAGCGGCTTCCGACCGATCTTGTCGACCAGGAAGATCGCGATGAAGGTCACGGCGACGTTGACCACCGAGGTGATCGTCGAGATGAGGAACGAGTCGCTCTCCTTGAACCCGACGGCCTGCCAGAGCGTCGTCGAGTAGTAGAAGATCACGTTGATGCCGACGAACTGCTGCAGCACGGCCAGGATGATGCCGACCCAGACGATGGGCTGCAGGCCGAAGCGGTTGCCCCGGATGGAGCCCTTCTTCTCGTTGGCTTCCTTCTTGATGCCGTCCTGGATCTCCTCCAGGCTCGTGTTCACCGTGTCGCGCGGGACGATCTTCGTCATGACCGCACGGGCGTCCTCCGTCCGCCCCTTGGCGAGCAGGTACCGCGGCGACTCCGGCAGCGTGATCGCCAGGATGCCGTAGACCACCGACGGGATCACGCCGACCAGGAACATCCAGCGCCAGGCCGGGAGGCCGAGGACGACCTCGGAGGCGCCACCGGCGGTGACGGCGAAGAACTGGTCGGAGAGCAGCGCGGCGAAGATACCGAGCGTGATCGCGAGCTGCTGGAACGAGGCCAGGCGCCCGCGGATCGCCTTCGGCGAGACCTCGGAGATGTACGCCGGCGCGATCACCGAGGCCGTACCGATGCCGAGGCCGCCGACGAGACGCCACAGGACGAAGTCCCACGTGGCGAACGCGAAGCCCGAGCCGATCGAGCTCACCAGGAACAGCACCGCGGCCCAGAACATCACCCGGGTGCGACCCCAGCGGTCAGCGAGTCGACCGGCGAAGTAGGCGCCGAACGCACAGCCGATGAGCGCGGAAGCGACGGCGAAGCCGCTCGCCGCCTCGGACAGGCCGAACTCGCCCTTGATGGCCTCGACGGCGCCGTTGATGACCGACGAGTCGAAGCCGAAGAGGAAACCGCCCACCGCTGCTGCGATGGCGAACGCGGTGACCTTCCCCTTGAACGCACGGTCCTCGCCGTGCCCGGTGGCTGTGTTGGACACGATGCTCCTGGGTTCTGCCGGCCGTGCTGCTGTGGGCACGGTGCCCCGGCGGTCGGCTCGTTCGCCGTCCGTGCGGCGTTGCGTGGTCCGGAGCGGCCCCGACTGTACTCCTCGTGGTGGATGTGGTCATAACCGGGTGCGCTCGGTGCGCGGGACGGGGCGGTCGGGTCGGGTCGGGTCGGGTCGGGGAGGGTGTCGCCTCGACTCGGAACGACACCGTCGATGTCGTGCGACATCGAGGACGTCGTTCGTTGCGGTCGCTTCGTCCCTCCACAGGCCGGGAGGCCCGCCCCACCCTCCACGGACCGCCTCACCTCGGTCGTGTGGCCGGTCCGTGGCGGACAGAGTGACGGCATGCTCCTGTTCCCCGGCTCCGGCACTCGGCTCCCTCCGGTCGCCGCGATGGTGGTGGTGATCGGGATGCTCGGGGCGTTCTGGACGGCCACCGCGTCGTTGCCCGCACCCGTGCCCGCGCCGGAGGACCTGCGCGACCACCGGTATGGCACGGCGGCGACTCGTGCTGCCGAACCGTGGGTCTGGCCGACCGGCACGCGGGTGGTCGAGCGCGGGTGGGAGCCACCGTCCGACGACTACGCCGCCGGTCACCGCGGGCTCGACGTCCCGGCACCGCTCGGCACGACTGCGGCGGCGGTCGACGACGGCACGGTGGCGTTCGCCGGACCGGTGGGCGGCAGGAGCGTCGTGACGATCGACCACGGCGGCGGGCTCGTCAGCACCCTCGACTCAGTGCAGCCGCTCGTCGCCGCCGGGGACGACGTGCGACAGGGTGATCCGGTCGGCCGGGTGTCCGTGGGGCACTGCCCGGCCTCGGCACCGTGTCTGCACCTCGGCGCGCGGGTCGACGGCCGCTACGTGGACCCGACGCCGTACCTTCCCGCGGCCGAGTGGCCCGTGCTGTTGCCGGAGTCCGCCTGGCCGGGGTGAGCGTCGGCGACGAGCGGTGGGCGACGGGCGACGGGCGACGGGCGACGGGCGACGTGAGTCGGCCCGGTGGCTGGACGGGTGTGTGGCCGAACGTCAGGCGCGGCGGTCGCGCCGTCAGGCGCGCGGGTGGGCCGTCCGGTAGACCTCGCGCAGCCGTGCTGAGGACACGTGCGTGTAGATCTGCGTCGTCCCGAGGCTCGCGTGCCCGAGCAGTTCCTGAACCGCCCGCAGGTCCGCTCCCCCGTCGAGCAGGTGCGTCGCCGCGGTGTGCCGGAAGGTGTGCGGTCCGCTCGGCCCTTCGCCGGGAAGGTCCCCGAGCAGGCGAGCCACCACGCGGTACGCACTCCGCACCCCGAGCCGGCCACCCTGGTCGCCGAGGAACAGTGCCGTGCTCGGTACGTCGGCCCGCGCCGCGAGGGTCGGACGCCCCCGCGACGTCCACGCCTCGAGTGCGTCACGGGCCGGGACGCCGAACGGCACGACCCGCTCCTTCCCGCCCTTCCCGAGCACGCGGACCGTGAGCCGCCCGCGATCGACGTCGGCGACGTCGATGCCGACGAGCTCGCTCACCCGGATGGCCGCGGCGTACAGCAGCTCCACGAGCGCGAGGTCCCGCAGCGCACCGGGATCGTCGGTCGCTGCACGGGCCGCGAGGCCGTCCAGCAACCCACGGACCTGGTCGGCCGACACCACCCGCGGCAGGTGCGAGCCGCCCTTCGGTGCACGGAGCCGCACGCCGGCGTCCGTCGTGGTCACCCCGGTCTCGCTCGCCCACCGGGTGAACGCCCGCACCGACGACGACCGGCGGGCGATCGTCGACCGTGCGAGCCCCCGCTGGTCGGCTTCCCACAACCAGTCACGGAGGAGTTCGAGGTCGACCCCGTCGATGCTGACGACGCCGCGTTGCGCGGCGAACCCGACGAACTGCTCGAGGTCGTTCGCGTACGCGCGGAGCGTCTGGTCGCTGAGTCCCCTGGCGTGTCGAGCGTGCCCGAGGAACGAGTCGACCGCTGCCACGAGTCGCTCTTCCTTCTGCTCTGCTCGGTCCGCCACGTCGTCAGCGTACGGCTGGCTGACGTCATGCGCGGCCCCACCCGCCGCTGCTGTGCGCCACGAGCCCCTGCAACTGCGCGAGCGCGAGGGCGTCCGCCACCGCAGCTCCGGACAGCCCGGACCGTCGAGCGATCTCGGCCTCTGGCAGGGCACGACGGCCGAGCGCGTCGAGGACCCGGACGACCTCGGGATCGCGCTGGACCGACACGAGGGGTTCGTCCGCCGCCGCGGTCGCAGCGGATGGGGGCACGGGACGCATCGCGGCGACCGGGTCCCCCGGGTGCACGACGAGCTGCGCCCGGCCCTGCGCCACGAGCCGGTGGCACCCGACCGACGCCGAGGACGCGAACGCTCCCGGGACGGCGAACACCGGGCGACCGAGCTGCCCGGCGTGGTGTGCGGTGTTGAGCGCACCGGACCGCGTACCGGCCTCCACGACGACAGCGGCATCGGCGAGGGCGGCGATCAACCGGTTCCGGGCCAGGAAGCGCCACCGGGTCGGGCGGGTCCCCGGCGCCGACTCCGCCACCAGGGCGCCCTGCCGAGCGACGTTGTGGAGCAGCTGGACGTTGCCGGCGGGGTAGAGCTGGTCGATCCCCCCGGCCAGGACCGCGATCGTCGGGGCCCCTGCGGCGATCGCCACCCGGTGTGCGACCGCGTCGATCCCGTAGGCGCCGCCGCTGACGATCGTGCAGCCGGCGTCCGCGGCGGACGAGGTGATCTCGGCGGCTGCTTCGGCCCCGGCGATGGTGTTCGCCCGCGACCCGACCACGGCCAGGGCGGGTGCCCCGTCGCCGACACCCGCCGTGGCGCTGCGAGTCCAGAGCACGAGTGGTGCGTGGGGGCCGAGGTCGTCGATCGCCGTCGGCCACCCAGCGGACCCTGGCACGAGCAGTCGTGCCCCGACGGCTTCGGCCGAGGCGACGACGTCGGCAACGTCGGACCGGACCAAGCGCGGTCGCCACCGGTCGATGGCGGTGTGCAGGACACCGGCGAACGCATCGGGGTCCTCCGCACCGAGCACACCGGCCTCCACGCACCCGTCGAGCAGCTCGTCGAACGCACCGTCGGCTGCCAGCAGGACCGCGCCGAGGGCGCGCTCCGGCCCGAGGGCCGCCATGAGCTCACCGGCGACGGAGTCCCCCGGCTCCACGATCACGGACCACGCCACGCGGGCAGCGGTCTCGACCGGGTCCGACACTCCGTCGGCCCCGAGGACCCGTCGGATCGCGGCCAGCAGTTCGCTGCCGTGGCCGGGCCCCACGCCGCTCACAGCGCGCTCCGAAGGGCGAGGGCACCCCGGACGTGTGCTCTGCTCGGACGGTCGACCGCTTCGAGGTCGGCGAGCGTCCACGCGAGCCGCATCACCCGGTCCCACCCCCGCATGGTCAGGGTGCCGAGGTCGAGCGCCCGGTCGAGCTCGGTGGTCGAACCGGGTTCGATCCGGCCGTCCGCCCGCAGCCAGGCTCCGGTGACCTCGGCGTTCTTCGTCCACCCGGTGTCCCGGAGGCGTTCGGCCATCCGAGCGCGGGCCGCAGCGACGCCGGCGCGGGCCTCGGCCGTCGTCGGCGTGCTCCCGTCAGTACCACGCATCTTCCCGGTCGTCACCCGGGGCACGAGCACCCGGATGTCCATCCGGTCGAGCAGCGGTCCGGACATCCGCCCGAGGTAGCGCCGGACCGCACTCGGCGGACACTCACACGGTTGGCCGTGCGCTCCGCCGGCGTTGCCGCACGGGCAGGGATTGGCAGCGAGCACGACCTGGCACCGCGCGGGGAACTCGGCGGCGCCCGCAGCCCGGTGGATGGTGATCCGACCGGACTCGAGCGGCTGGCGGAGCGCGTCGAGCACCGCACGGGGGAACTCCGGTGCTTCGTCGAGGAACAGGATGCCGCCGGTCGCCCGCGACACTGCTCCGGGTCGCAGCACACCGGAGCCGCCGCCGATCAGGGAGATCGCCGACGCGGAGTGGTGCGGGGCCTCCCACGGGGGCTTCGTGCTCCACGACGCCGGCCCGAGTCCGGCGACGGACCGGACGGCGGCGACCTCGAGCGCGGTCGCGTCGTCGAGGTCGGGCAGGAGCCCGGGCAGGCGCTCCGCGAGCATCGTCTTGCCGGCACCGGGTGGACCGAGCAGGAGCACATGGTGCCCACCGGCCGCCGCGGCGACGACGGCGCGCACCCCGATCGGGTTCCCGACGACATCCGCCAGTTCGGCCACCGGGCGTTGGACCGAGGGCACCGGCACCGGCAGCACCGCGTCGACCTCGACCGGCGGCAGCAGCGCGCCGGCGTCGATCGCAGCCGCACGGAGTGAGTCGACCCCGGTGGTGCGCACGCCGTCGACCACGCGGGCCTCGGGCAGGTTGCCGATCGGCAGCACGACTCGGTCGGCCCCGGCGTCGCGGGCGGCGAGCAACATCGGGATGACTCCGGCGACCGGTCGGACCCGACCGTCCAGACCGAGCTCCCCGATGTAGACGATCCGCTCACTGACGTCGGGTGCGAGTCCGGCGCCGGCGAGCACGGCCATCGCGATCGCCAGGTCGAACCCGGAACCCCGTTTCGGGATCGCCGCGGGCGTGAGGTTCACCGTGATCCGACGAGCCGGCAACGGACACCCGGCGTTCGCAGCGGCGGCACGGACTCGCTCGCGCGCCTCGCCGAGCGAAGTGTCCGGCAGTCCGATGATGCTGAAGGCGGGCAGCTGGCTGGTCAGGTGGGCCTCGACCTCGATCCGGCGCCCGGTCACGCCGAGCAGGGCGACGGCCGCAGCACGGCCGATGCCCGTCACAGCACACCCGCCACGTGTTGCACGGCCGTCCGCGGGCCGTCGACGTGGACCGCGACCACGTCGATGCGGATAGCGCGTGCCGACACCTCCGGATGGGCGTCGAACCACTCGGCCACGAGTCGTCGCATCCGCGTGAGCTTCGTCGCCGTGATCGCCTCGAACGGATGCCCCGTCGTCGTACCGGATCGCGTCTTCACCTCGATGAACGCGAGTGTGCAGGAATCCCACGCGACGATGTCGATCTCGCCCCGGGCGCACCGCCAGTTCCGCTCGAGGACCCGGAAACCCCGTTCGTGCAACCACGCCACGGCCTGGTCCTCGCCGAACCGCCCCAGGCGGCCGTTCCGGAGTGTTCGTCCAGGGCGATCGTGCAGCTTCTGTTCCATGTCATTGCCTCCACGGCAACGATCGCGGGAACGGCAGCGAGGATGTGCACCGACGAAGACTCTGTGGAATCAGACGACGACGATCGCCCTTGGGGAGGAATGACGAAGGACCCGGGTGATCGCGATCATCCGGGTCCTTCGTCGACAGCGGCTCAGTGTGCGGCTGCGTACGCTTCCTGCACCTGGGTCGAGATACGACCACGGGTCGAGACCTCGTAGCCGTTCTCCTTCGCCCACTCGCGGATCTTGCCGAGCTCTTCGGAGTTGCCACGCTTCGGGGCCGACTTCGGCGCCGTGCTGCCGGTACGACGACCGGAGACCTTGCGCGCTGCGGCGATGTAGTCGGAGATCGCTTCGCGGAACTTGTCGACGTTGTCGTTCGTCAGGTCGATCTCGTACGACGAGCCGTCGAAACCGAATTCGACCGTGCGACCTTCACCGGTGGTGATGGGGGAATCGTCGAGGTCGTCGACGAGCTGGACGGTGACCTTCTGTGCCATGCGCGGCTCCTGTTCATTGGACGGGAAATCCCGACCAGAATAGCGCGTGGAATTCCGGCACGTCACCGATCACCGGCGATTCACCGAATGCACCGGAATTGACGATCACTCGTCGAGTGCGAGTTCCTTCGGCAGTTCGAGTTCTCGCGATGTCAGTTCTTCGACATTCACGTCCTTGAACGTGAGGACGCGGACGCCCTTGACGAACCGGTCGGAACGGTAGACGTCCCACACCCAGACGTCGTTCATCGTCAGTTCGAAGTAGAAATCGTGTTCGGTGTCCCGGCGCACGAGTTCGACCTCGTTCGCCAGGTAGAAACGCCGCTCGGTCTCGACCACGTAGCGAAACTGCGACACGACGTCGCGGTACTCGCGGTACAGGGCCAGCTCGACCTCGCGGTCGTAGTCGTCGAATTCGTCCTCATCCATTGCGCCCACAGTCTACGGCGGCAGCCGCACCAGTGCGCGACAGCAGCTCGAGGGATGCACCCGAAGACGGAAGTGCGAGCAAGCTCGGCGTCCGCTCCCGATCCGAGCCCACCGAGGTTCCACAACACGCCGTGTGCGCTCCGCCGAGGTTCCGCTGCTGCACCGGGCATGGGCCGAGATGCCGAGATTTCGGAACCTCGGGGGTCACAGGCACGGCGGGCGGGCGACCGCAGCGCGTCAGCTGACGAGCGCGTCGAAGCCCTCGAGTGACACGCTCGACGCCTGGTGCAGCCACGACTTGCGGTGCAGTGCGTGCGCCCCGACCGCGCGGATGGCGTCGTAGTGCGCGGTCGAGCCGTAGCCCTTGTTCGACGCCCAGGCGTAGTGCGGTGCCTCGTCGTGGGCTGCGATCATCAGGGCATCCCGCGCGACCTTCGCCATGATCGACGCCGCGGCGACCGAGGCGCAGTCCCGGTCGGCCTTGACCTGCACGACGACCTCGAGCGGGTCCGTCGTCGGACGGAGCGAGGTGGGGACGGCACGGGTCAGCCAGTCGAAGGACCCGTCCAGCACGACGACGGCGCCGTCGAGCGACAGGCCACCGGCGACCAGCGACTCGAGCGCCTGCGCCCCCGCTGCCCCGAGCGCCGGGACGATCCCCTGCCGGTCGACGTACTCGGCGGACGCCATGCCGACGGCGGTGCGCGCCCACCGGGTGACGACGGGGACCAGGTCCGTCCGGCGGGTGGCGGACAGCAGCTTCGAGTCGGCCAGACCCTGCGGGACCCGCCCGACGTCGATCGTCACGGCCGCGACGCCCACGCCGACCGGACCGGCGATCGCACCGCGTCCGACCTCGTCCATCCCGATGACCGTGACACGGCCTTCGGCCAGCAGCCGCTTCTCGACGCGGAGGGAGGGGCGGACGGGGGTCACTGGTCGCGCTCCTCCACCCCGGCGAACACCTCGGGGTGGTCGTCGAGCCACGTCCAGCGGCTCGTCGGCCAGGAGATCACGAAGGCGCGGCCGGTCACGTCGGACAACGGCACGAACCCCTTCGACGGTGTGTCCCCGTTGTAGCGGGAGTCCTTGGAGTCGTTGCGGTTGTCCCCCATCACCCAGATGGTGCCCTTCGGCACGGTGACGGAGAAGTCGGTCGCTGAAGCAGGGGCGCCGGCCGGCAGCTTGAGGTACGGCTCCTTGATCGGGACGCCGTTCACCGACATCTGCCCGAGGTCGTTGCAGCAGGAGACCTTGTCCCCTGGCAGACCGATCACACGCTTGATGAGGTGGTCGTCGCTGTCGCCCGTCCCGAGGCCGATCTGCGTGAGGACCCAGTCGATCGCCTTGGCGGGCTGGGTGTCCGGCGTGACGCTCGGCACCTCGGACCCGGCGAGCCATCCACCCGGGTCCTTGAACACGACGACGTCGCCGCGTTTCAGTGCCACGACACCCGGGACGAGTTCGTTGACGATCACGCGGTCGTTGATCTGCAGCGTGTTCTCCATCGACGCCGACGGGATGTAGAACGAGCGGATCAGGAACGTCTTGACCAAGAACGACACGAGCAGCGCCGCGATGAAGATGATGACGAGGTCGCGGAGGAATGTGAGGATCCCGTTGCGCTGCTTCTCGGGCCGGGGCCTGCGCCCGGATTCCTCAGTCGTGTCCGTCATTTCCGCTCTCGTTCACACCGTGCCCGCCCGGGTTCAGCGGGCGCAAAGGGAAAGCCCCCCGTCGATGCACAACCGTACATCGGCGAGGGGCCAGCAGCGGCGTCCGGCTCGCGGGCGCTCACTGTGAAGGCGATCAGGCGTCGCGCTTCTCCTTGATCTTGCGGCGGGCCGCCTTGCCGCGCAGTTCGCGCAGGTAGTAGAGCTTCGCGCGACGGACGTCACCCTTGGTGACGATCTCGATGTGGTCGATGATCGGCGAGTGCACCGGGAACCAGCGCTCGACGCCGACCTGGAAGCTCACCTTGCGGACCTTGAAGGTCTCGCCGATGCCGTGGCCCTGGCGGCCGATGACGACACCCTGGAAGACCTGGATACGCGAGCGCGTGCCTTCGACGATGTTCACGTGCACCTTGATGGTGTCACCGGCGCGGAAGTCCGGGACGTCGGTCCGCAGCGATGCTGCGTCGACGTTGTCGAGGAGCTGGCTCATGGCTGTTCTACTCTCTGCGGACGCACACGGGTCGCCGCGGATCGATGTCTGATGAAGTGGTGGTGCGTGCCCGGTGTCGGCGACTCCCCCGTGGCAGAGTCCAGCCAGGGCACAGCGATCCATACTGCCACACAGAACGCCGGGGGCAAAACAGCGAGGATGGACCCATGATCGAACTGCGCACCCCCACGGAACTCGACGGACTGCGAGTCGCCGGTCGGTTCGTGGCCGACGTCCTCGACGAACTGCTCGCCACGGTCGACGTCGGCGTGAACCTGCTCGAGCTCGACCGCGTCGCCGCGCGGATGATCGCCGACCGGGGCGCCGAGAGCTGCTACGTCGACTACCACCCCTCGTTCGGCAAGTCGCCGTTCGGCAAGAACCTGTGCACCTCGGTGAACGACGCGGCGCTGCACGGTCTGCCGTTCGACCACGTGCTGCAGAACGGCGACCTTGTCAGCCTCGACTTCGCCGCGAGCGTCGACGGCTGGGTGGCGGACTCCGCCGTGTCGGTGCAGGTCGGGACGCCCCGCGACGAGGACCAGACGCTCATCTCGACCGTCGAGCGCGCCCTCGCAGCCGGCATCGCGCAGGCTGCTCCGGGCAACAAGCTCGGTGACGTCTCGCACGCGATCGGGCACGTGGCAAAGGAGGCGGGCTACAGCGTCAACCTGCAGTTCGGCGGGCACGGTGTCGGTCACACGATGCACGGCGACCCGCACGTGCCGAACGACGGACGTCCGGGTCGCGGCCTGAAGCTCCGGCCGGGCCTGGTGGTCGCGATCGAGCCGTGGCTCATGCAGGGCACCGACGAGCTGTACCAGGACGACGACGGCTGGACGCTCCGGAGCGTCGACGGCTCACGTGCTGCGCACGTCGAGCACACGGTGGCGGTCACCGAGTCCGGACCCGAGGTCCTGACCCTGCGTCGCGCCCAGCGCGCCGACCCGACCAGCTGACGGACTGGAGGCGCGGTGCGGTCCCGCCCCGCGCCTCCCGTCCGACACGGCGGAGCCGGGTTTCGTGCTCAGCGACAGTTCACGGGGAACGCACCGCGAGAACTGTCGCTGAGCGCGAAAACCGACCGGCAGGCCGCAGCCCGTCAGGCAGGCGGCAGCAGGTCCGGCCGGACGCGCCGCGTCCGCTCCACCTGCTGCTCGTGCCGCCACGCAGCGACCTTGCCGTGGTGGCCACTGAGCAGCACCTCGGGCACGTCGTGGTCGCGCCAGGACGCGGGCTTCGTGTACGAGGGGTACTCGAGCAGGCCGTCCTCGTGGGACTCCTCGACCAGGGACTCGGGGTTGCCGACGACGCCGGGGACGAGTCGCCCGACGGCCTCGATCATGGCCATCGCCGCGACCTCGCCGCCGTTCAGCACGTAGTCGCCGAGCGAGAGTTCGACGACCGAGCAGCGTGACGCCGCCCACTCGAAGACGCGGGCGTCGATGCCCTCGTACCGCCCGCAGGCGAACACGAGGTGGTCGGACGTCGACGCGAGCGAGCGCGCGATGGACTGCTTGAACGGCGTGCCGGCGGGCGTCGGGACCACGAGGGTCGACGAGCCGTCCGGCCGCAGCAGGGCGTCCAGCGCCTGCGCCCACGGTTCCGGCTTCATGACCATGCCGGCGCCGCCGCCGTACGGGGTGTCGTCGACGGTGCGGTGCCGGTCGGTCGTCCAGGAGCGCAGGTCGTGCACGTGCAGGTCGAGCAGCCCACCGGAGCGGGCCTTGCCGAGCAGGGACACGTCCAGCACGGAGAAGAACTCCGGGAAGATCGTGACGATGTCGATCCGCACGGCAGCTAGTCCGTGACCGTCTCGGGCCGGGAGGTGTCCTCGGGGTCCTCGAACAGGCCCTGCGGCGGCGTGACCGTGACGGTGCCGGACGCGATGTCGACCGCGGGCACGATCGCCGCGACGAACGGAACCAGGACCTCGCCGCGCGACGGGGTGTCGATCGCGAGCAGGTCCTGCGCCGGCATGTGGTCGACCCGGGCGACGGTGCCGACCTCGACGCCGTCGCGCAGCACCTTCAGCCCGACCAGCTGGTGGTCGTACCAGGCGTCGTCCTCGCCGGTCTCGGCGTCGGCGTCCTGCTCGACCCAGAGGATGATCCGGGCGAGCGACTCGGCGCCGGTGCGGTCGTCGATCCCCGCGAAGAACGCGACGGGGTGACCGTTGTACCAGCGGAGCTCGTCCAGCTCGAGGGTCTTGCCCGACCACGGTGAGTCGTCGGGGACCTGGAGCGTGAACGTGGCACCGGGGGTGAACCGACGATCCGGGTCGTCGGTGTAGAGCTCGAGCTTGATGCCGCCCTTGAGCCCGTGTGCCTTCGTGATTCGACCCACCCGGAGCTGGGTCGTCTCCCTAGGAATCGGTGTCGACCACGTCGACCCGCACACGCTTGCCGTCGGCCAGGGCCGAGACGAGGGTGCGGAGTGCCTTGGCGGTCCGCCCGGCACGACCGATCACGCGGCCGAGGTCCTCGGGGTGCACGCGCACCTCGAGGACCTCGCCCCGCGGGGAGGTGGAGCTGGCGACGCGCACGTCGTCAGGGTGATCGACGATCCCCTTGACGAGGTGCGTCAGCGCGGATTCGAGCAAGGACTACGCCTCGGTCGTCTCGTTGGCGGTCTCGGCGTCGTCGGTCTTGGCGGCGGGAGCCGTCTTCTCCGACTTCGGCTTGAGGACGGCCTTCTTCGAGGAGTCGACCTGGAAGGCCTGCTTCGGCTCGGCGACCTTGACCTTGGACGCGGTGTCCTTCTCGCCCTTGAACTTGGCCCAGTCGCCGGTCAGCTTGAGGAGGGCCGCGACCTGCTCGGTCGGCTGCGCGCCGACGCCGAGCCAGTAGAGCGCACGCTCGGACTCGATCTTGATGACCGAGGGCTCCTCGGTCGGGTGGTACTGACCGATCTCCTCGAGGACACGACCATCGCGCTTGGTGCGCGAGTCGGCGACGACGATGCGGTAGTAGGGCGCACGGATCTTACCGAGACGCTTCAGACGGATCTTGACAGCCACAATTGCTCCTGTTTGCTTACGTTGTGGTTGAACTGGAACCGCGGGCGTGGGGGCACACACGGTGAAAGCTCGAGAGAGATCGCTCACAGCTGGATAGAGGGTCGAGCTGCGGCGATTCGACCGTTCATTCTTACAGATTCCGGGCCGTGATGCGAGCCGACGCGCTACGGCGCGAGTCGCCGGACCGCTTCGAGGGCCTCGGACGTCGCGCGGACCGCGTCCACGCTCCGTGCGTCGCGTGCGCCGCCGACGACAGCGAACGGCACACCGGCTGCCTGGAGGCCCGTCACGAGTCCGTCACGCACGTCACCCTCGGTGTCGATCGCGCGTTCCTGCCCGGCGCAGACCACGACGGTGTCCGCCGGGATCGCACGCTCCTCGCCGTGCTCGTCGCGGATCCAGAGGGCACCGGGCTCGATGCGCAGGTACTCCTGCACGCCACCGACCATGCGCACCCCCGCGTCACGGAGGCGACCGATGGCGACCCAGCGCGAGGTGATCCCGACGCCCTGCCCGAACTTGCCCGATCGGCGGAGCACGGTGACGTCGGAGCCCGGCCGGATCGTGCGCGACGCAGCGGGCAGCCGCTGGGGGACGTCGCCGACGAGCTCCTCGGAGACGTCGAGGTCCCAGCGCGCCGCGAACTCGGTGGCGCGGACCGACTCGTCCGGCGACTCGGTCAGGAACGCTGCGGTGTCGACGCCGATGCCGCCGCCGCCGATGATCGCGACGGTGCCGGCCGGCACGCCCTCGCGCAGTGCCCGCTCGTACGACAGGACGTGCGGCAGGTGTGCTCCGGGGACGTCGACGTCGCGCGGGACCACCCCGGCGGCGAGCACCACGGCGTCGCTGTCGGCCAGGTCCGCAGTCGTGGCCGGGCGGCCGAGGTGCACCGTGGCTCCTCGTTCGTCGAGCTCGGCGCGGGCGGCCCGCACGGTGGCGGCGTAGTCCTCCTTGCCGGGCACGAGCGCGGCGAGGCCGAACTGGCCGCCGAGCCGGTCGGCGGCTTCCCACACGGTGACGCGGTGGCCGCGTCGGGCCGCGTCGACGGCTGCGGCGAGACCGGCCGGTCCCCCGCCGACGACGTCGACGCGCTTGGGGTCGGTGGTCGGACGCGCCGGGAAGGCAACCTCGCGGGCGGCGCGCGGGTTCACCAGGCAGGACACCGGCGCGCCGATGATCGAGCGGTCGAGGCAGGCCTGGTTGCAGCCGATGCAGGTGTTCACCAGCGCGAACCGGCCCGCGAGCGACCGGTTCACGAGCGCGGGGTCGGCGAGGAACGGTCGGGCGAGCGCGACGGCGTCGATCGTCCCGTCGGCGAGGACCGTCTCACCGTCGCGCAGGTCGGTCATCCGGTTCGACGCGATCACCCGGACGTCGGGGTACGACGAGCCGCGCACGACTCCGGCGATGCGCGCGGCGTAGGCGAGCCAGGCGCCGTGCGGCACGGCGGCCTGCACGGTCGGGGTACGGGACTCGTGCCAGCCGATCCCGACCGAGATGCCGTCGAGCCCGAGCGGCAGCAGGTCGTGCACCAGGGCGTCGACGTCGTCCTCGGTCGACGAACCGGGCATCAGGTCGGCGCCGGAGAGCCGGATCGTCACGGCCAGGTCGGGCACCGCCGCACGGACGGCCTCGACGACCGCCACCGTGAAGCGCCGTCGACGCTCCGGCGTACCGCCCCACTCGTCGTCACGCAGGTTCGTCAGCGGCGACTGGAACTGGTTGATGAGGTAGCCCTCGGACGCCATGATCTCGACGCCGTCGAACCCGATGTCGCGCGCGGACCGGGCCGCGGCGGCGAAGTCCTCGATGGTGCGCTCGATATCGGCCGGCGTCAGCTCGGTCGGCACCACGCCGCGGGCGGCCGCCCAGGGCAGGGCCGACGGTGCCACCACGCGCTGGGGCTCCCCGTGCCGGTCGACCATCCCCGCGGCGAGCGCATAGCGGCCGGCGTGGAACAGCTGCGCGAGGATCGTGGAGCCCTCCTCGTGCACGGCGTCGACCGCGGCGCGGAACCGCTCGTCCGCTCCCCCGACACCGAACACGGCGAAGTCGGGGCCACCACGGGCCTCGTCGTTCACCGCGATGCCGCCGGTGATGATGCAGGCGGCGCCGCCGGCGGCACGTTCGCGGTAGAACGCCGCCATGCCGGCCCCACCGTCGTCGTGCACCTCGAGTCCGGTGTGCATCGACCCCATGACCACCCGGTTGGGCAGGGTCAGGGGGCCGAGTGTCCACGGCGAGGAGACGACGGCGAGCTCGGGCATGGCGACGGTGCTCATGCCCCTACTCTGCCGCGTCGACAGCCGCGTCGTCAGCAGGGAGCACCGCGTCGCGCAGCGGCGACGTCGTGTCCGCCCAGAACGGCGGGGCGATCACGGTCAGGCCACCGTCGACCGACAGCACCTGACCGGTGATGTAGCCGGCCTTGTCGGACAGCAGGAAGTCCACCGCGTCGGCCATGTCGTCGGCGGTGCCGGGGCGCCGCAGCGGGAGCTTCTCGAACACCGAGTCGATCGGCGCCTGGCCGGGGACCTTCGTGTAGAAGTACTCGAGCGAGTCGGTGTCGATGAGGCCACCGTTGACCGCGTTCACCGTGATCTGGCGCGGACCGAACTCGACCGCCATGTACTTCATGTACGACTCGCTCATGGCCTTCGCGGCGCCGAGCGCGGCGTAGGTCGGGAACGCGCGGAGCGATCCGTACGAGGTCACGACGACGATGCGCCCACCGCGGTCCATCAGCTCGGCGGCACGCTGCGCCCCGAGCACGAACGAGCGGGCGTTGGTGGCGTAGCTGCGGTCCAGGTGGTGCAGCTTCAGTTCCTTGACGGGCTTGAACGCGCTGGCGGCGGCGTTCGCGACGAAGTAGTCGAGGCGACCGTAGGTGTCCCGCACCAGGTCGAACAGGGCGTCGATCGACTCCGGCTGCTCGATGTCGACCTGCGCGGTGATCCCGTCGCCGCCGGCGGCCTTGACGTCGGCCAGGGATTCCTCGGCCAGGTCGGCGTTGCCCTTGTACGTGACCACGACGGTCACGCCGCGCTGGCCGAGCTTCTGCGCGAGCAGGCGGCCGATGCCGCGCGAAGCGCCCGTGATCAGTGCGATGGGTGCGTTGGTGCTGTCGGTCACTGCGGTCCTTTGCGTGCGTGGGTGGGGGACGGACTGGGCCCACATCGCCGGTTCCCGGGCGACGCGCCAGCGGCGTCCGGGCCGTGTCGATGGGGAGAGGCCCGGGGAAGGCCCGCCACGGGCCTCCCGTCCGGTGGGTGGTTGTGGTCTAGAACCCGGCCTTGCCGGTGACGACGGCGCGGCCGACGACCAGCTTCTGGATCTCGTTGGTGCCCTCTTCGAAGCGCTGCGCGCGCGCGTCGCGGTAGACGCGCTCGATCGCGTTGCGCTTCCAGTAGCCCTGGCCGCCGTGCACCTGCAGGGCCTTGTCGGTGACGCGGGCGAGCATGTCGACCGCGACCATCTTCGAGGCGCTGGACAGCGTGCCGGCGTCGGGGCGGTCCTCCTCGTAGGCGCGGGCCGCCTCGAGCACCAGGGCGCGGGCGGCGGCGATGTCGGCGTAGTTCTCGGCCAGGTAGAACTGGATCGCCTGGCGGCTGGACAGCTGCTTGCCGAACGTCTCGCGCTTGTTCGCGTACTCGACGGCGAGCTCGTTCGCACGCTCGGCCAGGCCGACGGCGCTCATCGCGACGGACACGCGACTCGGCAGCAGGAAGCCGCCGAGCGCGACCTCGAGCCCCTGCCCCTCGGCGCCGAGCAGCGCACTGGCCGGCACGGGCACGTCGGTGAAGCGCAGGATCGCGTGGTCGGTGCCCCGGATGCCCATGGTGTCGGAGTCGTCGATCACCTCGGCACCCGGCAGCCCGCTGTTCGGCATGAGGAACGCGACCGTGCCGTCCTGGCCGCTGGTGCCCTCGAGGCGGGCGGCGATGAGCCAGTAGTCGGCCTGCACGCCGAACGTGATGAGGTGCTTCTCACCGTTCATGACGTAGGTGTCGCCCTCGCGGCGGACGGTGGTGCGGATGTCCGCGCCGGTGCCGGCCGTGGCCTCGGTCAGGGTGAACGCGACGAGCTTGTCACCCGCGACGCTCGGCTTGACGACCTGCTCGATCTGCTCCGGCGTCGCGTAGGGGGCCATCGCGCGCCAGGTGCCGTTGATGACGTGCACGAGCATCCGGATCGACGCGTGCGAGCGCGAGACGATCTCCATGATCTCGAGGTAGCGCGAGAACGGGATGGCCCGTCCGCCGAGCTCGGTCGGGGCGGCGAGGCTGAGCCACCCCTTGTCCTTGAGCTCCTGGAACAGCTCCGGGGCGACCCGGCCGGTGCGCTCGATCTCGTCCGCCCACTCCTCACCGCGGCCGCGGACCCACTCGGTGACCTCGGCCTTGAGCTGCTGGAAGGCGGATTCGGTGGCGGTTTCCATGACCAGCGTCATCGTGTCTCGTTCTCCTTCGTGGTGCTCGCGGCGACGAGCGCGGCTGCCTGCTCACGCAGGACGTTCTTCTGGACCTTGCCGACGGCGTTGCGCGGCAGTTCGTCGATGGACTCGAGCCGCTCTGGCCAGTAGTACTTGCTCACGCCCGCCTTGTCGAGCGCCTGCTGCATCGCCGCGAAGTCGAGCCGCTCCAAGCCGGCGGCCGGCACGACGAACGCGCACGCACGCTCACCGAGTCGGGGGTCCGGCATCGCGACGATCGCCACGTCGGTGACCAGGGGGTGCTGGTAGAGCAGGTTCTCGATCTCGACGACCGGGATCTTCTCGCCCCCGCGGTTGATGACGTCCTTGATCCGGCCGGTGATCGACAGGAAGCCGTTCGCGTCGACCTTCGCCAGGTCGCCGGTCTTGTACCAGCCGTCCTCGGTGAAGACGTCGTCGGTCAGGTCCTGGCGGTCGAGGTACCCGTCGAACATCGTCGGCGAGTGCAGCTCGAAGTTGCCCTCGGTGTCGGCGGGGAGCTCGTGGCCCTCGTCGTCGACGATCCGGATCCGGATGCCCGGCAACGCACGACCGTCGTGCCCGTACGCTGCCGCCGGGTCGTCGATCGGGCTGGACAGGGCGCCGAGGCAGGTCTCGCTCGTACCGAACGCGCCGAGGATGGCCGTGCCGAGCACCGTCGCGGCCCGCTGGGCGAGGGCCCGGGGCACCGCGGCACCGGTCGGCACGAAGATCCGCAGCGACTCGGGCTGGGCGGCACCGGCTTCGACCAGGTCGACGAGGTCGGTCAGGAACGGGGTCGCACACTGCACGAACGACGCCTTCGCGACGCCGAACGCCTGCTCGAGCGCGACGGTGCCGTCCCACACCGGCTGGATGACCTGCGGCGCACCGAGCCGGAACGCCAGCAGCATGCCGTACAGGAACCCGGTCTGGTGCGCGAGCGGCGACGGGATGTAGATCCGGTCCGCGCTCGTCAAGCCCGACTGCGCGACGTGCATGGCCGTGGCCAGCCCGAGGGTGCGGTGCGGGTGCTGCACGCCCTTCGGCTCCCCCGTCGTGCCGCTCGTGAACAGCAGCTGGCAGACGTCGTCGGGGGCCGGCGCACGCGAGGTGATCTCGTCGACGTCCACGTGCACGGCGTCGAGGGCGTTGTCGAAGTATCGCCAGTGCCAGTCGCTCGTGGCCACCCGGTCCAGGGCGTCGGCCGGCAGCGGCGGCTGGTTCGTCGGTGCGTCGACCTGGCCGCGCGCCTCGGACCGGAGCACGATCACGTGCTCGACCGACAGCCGGCGCTGCTGCGCCTTCGCCTCGTCGATCACGTCGAGGAGCTCGAGCGCGGGCCGGCGCTTGCGGAAGACGTTCGGCAGGAACACCACACGGGCGCGGGACCGGGCGAGCGTCATCGTCGTCTCGCGCGGACCGAACACCGGCATGATCGGCGTCGCGACCGCCCCGATCTGGATCGCGCCGAGGGTGATGGAGACGAACTCGCGCCAGTTCGGAAGCTGCATGGCGACCGACTCGCCCGTGCGGACCCCGAGCTCGAGCAGGAGCGCGGAGACCTTGTCGGCCTCGTCCTGCAGTTCCCGCCACGTGGTGTTCACGGGTGCTGCGCCGCCGACCTCGATGACCGCGAGGCCGTCGGGATCGGTGGTCGCGAGCGCGCGGACCTTCTCGCTCAGCACGAGGGGGTCGGCGTCGACACCGGCGAGCGCGAGCGGCTCCGGGGTCGTGGGCTCGGCCGGGTGCTGTTCGCCGAGGTCGGCGCGCTCGCCGCCGGCGCGCTCACCATCGGCGCGCTCGCCATCGGTGCGCTCGCCGAGGTCGGTGCGCTCGTCGGCGATCGCGGCGGCCTCGGCCGCGTCGGCCCGGTCGTCGCGGGCGATCTGCGCGGCGAGGGCGTCGCCGACCTCCATGTCGAGGCCGACGGAGTTCATCGCCTCGAGGAACGTCGGGTACGAGATCCGGTAGGCCCGCGGGTAGGTCAGCCCCGAGGTGCCGCGCGCCTTCGAGGCGGCGACGGCGAGTGACATCAGGACCCGGTGGTCGTTGAACGACGACATCTGCGCGCCGTGGAGTCCCTCGGCCCCGACACCGGTGACGCGGAGTTCGTCCGCGCCCTGCTCGGCCCGACCACCCATGCGGTTGAGCTGCAGCATCGCCGCGACGCGGTCGGACTCCTTCAACCGGATGTGGGCGACGTTCCACAGCCGGGTGGTGCCCTCGGCGAAGGTGGCCATGGTCGACAGGACCGGCAGCAGGTCGGGGATCGGCTGGCAGTCGATGTCGAGCGGTCGCAGCGGGGAACCGTCGTGCTCGATGCGCACGAACCCGGTCTCCTCGTCGATCCGCATCGGGACGCCCATCGCCGTCGCGAGGTCGAGGAACTCGCTCTCCGGGTGGTCGGTCTCGGCGGTGGTGAAGGCCGTCATGCCGCGCAGGAGCAGGTTCGACTCGCGGATGCCGGCCGCGGCGATGCCGAACGCGGCGGACCCGATGTCCGGCGGGATGACGTAGTCGTGCGGGGTGGCCTGCTGGTTCGCCTGGATCCGGTACTCGAGCCAGTCGTCGGAGACCTCGACCGTCAGGCCGAACTCTCGCATCATCCGGACGGTCAGCTCGACGTAGGGCTGCTCGTTGAGCCGGTCGCCGGTGATGTGGATCCGGGTCTCCTGCTCGGCGAACGGGGCCACGAGGAGCAGGCCGGAGACCCACTGCGACAGGGTGCCGGCGATCGTGACGTCGCCGCCGCGGGGGCGCTTCGGCTGGACGGTGACGGGCGGGCAGTCGTTCGTCGCCTCGAGCTCGATGCCCATCTGGGTCAGCGAGGTCAGCAGTGCCTTGATGGGCCGGCGCTGGAAGTACTTCATGCCCACGAGCGTCATCGGCTTGTCGGCGAGCGACGCCAGACCCGTCATGAAGTAGAGCGTGGTTCCGGAGGACCCCATGTTCAGGATGCCGTCGGCGCCACGGGACCCGTGGTCGACGACGTCGGTGGCCTCGTACCGGCCGCCGAGCCCGGTGACGTGGTACTCGTCCCCGCGACGCTTCACGTCGACGCCGAGGGCGCGGAGCGTGCCGACGGTCCACTCGACCTGGCGGGTGGCGCTGATGCCGGAGACGATGCTCGTCCCCTTCGCCAGCGACGCGAGCACCAGCGCGCGGTGCGCGTGGTACTTCGAGACGGGGACGTCGAGTTCCCCGACGAGGGGTGCGGACGTGCCGCGCACGACCAACTGCATGCGTACCTCTTCCTGCTCTGTACATATCAACGGTACGCCCGGTGTGGAACTACTGTGAATCGGATCCGCACGACCAGAAGCCGCCGTCGTTGTGCGTGTCCGACAACCTTCCGGGCAGGATGTACAGCATGGACATCCGCTTCACCGAGTCCCCTCCGTCGACCATCGGCGTCGAGTGGGAGCTCCCGCTGGTCGATCTGTCGACCGGCGACCTCGCGCCCCGTGCCCCTGCCGTCATCGCGGCCGTGCACGAACGACTCGGCGATCGCGAGCGGGTGACCGAGGAACTCCTGACCAACACCGTCGAGGTCGTCTCCAGCGTGCACTCACGGGTCCGCGACGCCACGAGCGAGCTGTCCGGCATCATCGGCGAGGTCATCGACGCCGCCGAACCGCTCGACGCCCAGGTCATGTGCTCCGGCACGCATCCGTTCGCCGTCTGGGACCAGCAGGAGATCACCCCGGACAGCGAGCACTACACGACCCTGATCGACCGGACGCGCTGGTGGGGCCGGCAGATGCTCATCTGGGGCGTCCACGTGCACGTCGGCATCGACGACCGCGACAAGGCCCTGCCGATCCTCGGCGCGATGCTCGCGTACGTCCCGCACCTGCAGGCCTTCACCGCATCGAGCCCGTTCTGGGCCGGCATCGACACCGGGTACGCCTCGAACCGCGCGCTGATGTTCCAGCAACTCCCCACCGGTGGACTGCCGCCGGCACTCGGTGCGTGGGCGAACTTCGAAGAGGTGGTGAGCGACCTCACGCACACCGGCGTCATCGACAGCGTGAAGGACCTGCGCTGGGACATCCGCCCCTCACCGAAGTGGGGGACGCTCGAGAACCGGGTCTCCGACGGCATCTCGACCCTGCACGAGGTCGGCGCCGTCACCGCGCTCGTGCAGTGCCTGGTCACCACGATGTCCGACCGACTCGACGCCGGCGAGACCCTGCCGACGATGCAGCCGTGGTTCATCCGCGAGAACAAGTGGCGCGCCGCCCGCTACGGCATGGAGGCCGAGATCATCACGAACGCCGCCGGCGACGAGCGGCTCGTGACCGACGAGGTGCACGACCTGGTGCAGCGGCTCGACCCGGTGGCCGAGCGGCTCGGCTGCCAGCAGGAGTTGCACCACCTCGACACGATGATCGCGAACGGGGCCTCGTACCAGCGGCAGCTCCGGGTCGCGCAGGAGCACGGCGGTGACCTGCGCGAGGTCGTCCGCCACCTGGTCACGGAGTTCCGCGAGTCGCTGTGACCCCGGGCCGTTCCGCGTAGCTGGTCGATCCGGGCGTAACTGGTCGTTTCTTTCGACCAGGTACGCCCGATTCCGCTTTCCATCGCGCCCGTTCTGGGAAAGAACGTCACGAGCCCGCCCCGCGCCTCCCGTCCGCGCCCACCGACCTGGTCGCTCCGGGCACACCTGGTCGATCCGGGCGTACCTGGTCGTTTCTTTCGACCAGGTACGCCCGAT